>NZ_QHJN01000364.1:0-1508 GCF_003947565.1 Actinomadura sp. WAC 06369
CACCTGACCGGACCCCGGACGCCCCCCCGGCGCGCGCTCGACCCGCGCCGGGGCCCGTTGCCGGGGGCGGGCGCGGCGGGCAGCATGAACGCATGCCGCAACCCCTCCCCGAAACCCTCCTCGCCTTCACCGGCGCCGCCGTGCTCATCGCGATGGCGCCCGGACCCAGCACCGTGGTGATCATGCGGACGTCGATGCTGTCCGGGCGCCGCGCCGGGCTCGCCGCCGTCCTCGGCAACGAGACCGGCGTGCTCGCCTGGGGACTGGCCGCCGCGGCGGGCCTCACCGCGCTGCTGGCCGCGTCCCGCCTCGCCTACGACGGCCTGCGCGTCGCGGGCGCCGCCGTCCTGGTGTGGTTCGGCGTCCGCGCCCTGTGGCAGGCCCGGCGCCGCGCCGGCCGACCGGCCGACCCCCTCGCCCCGAGAGCCCCCGGCGCGGACGGATCCGGCGCGGGACGCGGCGTCCTCGCGGGCGGCGGACGCACCTGGTGGGGCGACTACCGCAACGGGCTGATCACCAACGCCGCCAACCCCAAGGCCGGGGTCTTCGCCGTGTCGTTCCTGCCCCAGTTCGTCCCTTCCGGCTGGTCCGTCCCCGCCGCGCTGGTGCTCCTGTCGGCACTATGGGCGCTCATCGACCTCGCCTGGTACACCGTGATCGTGTGGCTGGTCGCCGCCGCCCGCCGGACCCTGGACCGCCCGGCCGTCCGCCGACGCCTCGACCAGCTGTCCGGCGTCGTCCTGGTCGGCCTCGGCATCCGCTTGGCGGCCGACACCCGCTGACACCCCGCCGACCCGCACCAACGGAAAGGCGGACCACGGCGGAAGGCGGACCACGGCGGAAGGCGGACCACGGCGGAAGGCGGACCACGGCGGAAGGCGGACCACGGCGGAAGGCGGACCACGGCGGAAGGCGGACCACGGCGGAAGACGCAGAGCCGGACGACCGGCGGCGGGGCCGCGCCGTCAGCGGGGGCCGGGCGCCGCCTCCTCGCCCACGGGGAACCGCACCCCGGTCTCGCGCAGCCGCCGCCGCGAGGCCACCGCGACACCGGCCCGCGAAGGCTCCCGCCGCGCGACCGCGCTCTCCGCGGAGCCCTCCACCGGGCCGTCCACCGGGCCGTCCGCGGCGCCCGGGTCGCGGTCGGCGACGTGGCACGCCCCCTCGTCGCCCCGGTCGACGACCTCCTTGCGGCAGTCGGGCGGCCACCGCAGCAGCATCCGCCGCCCGCACACCGGGCACGCCCACTCCTCGAAGCCGGATTCGGCGACCCGCACCATCCGCAGCCGATGCGTCCTCTGCACGAAACCTCCCCCCACCGTCCGGTCTTTTCAGTGAATGCCCACGTCAACCCACCTAAAACCGGTGCCCAAGCGCACGGACGCACCGCCCCCGCCCGGGGGGGCGCGTCAGGCCAGGGCGGTGCGGACGGCCGCACCGATCTCGGCGATCACCTCCGCCGGGCGCCGCGCGAACGCCCCCCACCCCAGGAACCCGTGGTCCAGGCC
>NZ_QHJN01000365.1:0-1473 GCF_003947565.1 Actinomadura sp. WAC 06369
GGGCGGATTCTCGGGGTCCTCGCAACACCTGATGACTCACGTGGTTGTCAGTAGATCACGCAGGCGCTCGGCTGGGGTTCTCCAGCCGAGCGTTTTGCGTGGTCGGCTGTTGAGTTGCCGGGCGACATGTTCGAGGTCTGCGGGGCTGTGCACCGACAGGTCGGTGCCCTTGGGGAAGTACTGGCGCAGCAGGCCGTTGGTGTTCTCGTTCGAGCCGCGCTGCCAGGGCGAGTGCGGATCGCAGAAGTAGACCGGCACTCCCGTGGCGACGGTGAACTGCTTGTGCGCGGCCATCTCGCAGCCCTGATCCCAGGTCAGCGAGCCGCGCAGATGCTCGGGCAGGGTCTGGATCAGCGGCACCAGCACGTCGCGGACCTCCTCGGCGGTGTGGCCGCCGGGCAGGTGCCCGAGCATGACGTAGCGGGTGGAGCGCTCGACCAGCGTCACGATCGCGCTCTCGCTTCGGGGACCGACGATGAGGTCGCCTTCCCAGTGGCCGGGAACCGCCCGGTCGGCGACCTCGGCGGGACGCTCGCAGATCATCACCATCTCGTCGGTGAACCGGCGAGTGCGCTGCTGCGGGCTGCGGTGCGGCTTGCGGCGGGTGCGCCCGGTGCGCAGTGCGTGCGCGACCTCGCGGCGCAGCCCGCCGCGTGCCTGCACGTAGATCGCCTGGTAGATCGTCTCCGGACTCACCCGCATGCTCCCGTCGTCGGGGAACTCGTTGACCAGAGCGTTGCAGATCTGCTCGGGTGACCATCGTTCCCGCAGCTTGCCGGCGACGAACTCGCGCAGCGGACCGTCCTGGGCGAGCTTGGCGTCCTTGGGCCGCGCCCGGCTCTTGGCCCACGCCCGCTGGGCCCGATGCGGCCGGTAGACGCCATCGACCGCACGGGCGTCGATCTCGCGTTTGACGGTGGACGCCGCCCGTCCCAATGCCCGCCCGATCTCGCGGAGCGACCGGCCCTCACGGTGCATGTCGGCGATCGTCTCCCGCTCTGCCGGCGTGAGGAACCGAGGGTGCAGCCCGGCCTCGACCGCCGCGAGGGACGGTTCTGAGCCATCGGCGTCGGTGGTGGTCACACCAGTCTTGTAGTCGATCCGGCGCCCATCGGGGTGCAGGCGCGCGTCGCCGATCTTGCGGATCCCGCGATCCCAGTCCCGAGCGGTGCGTTCGTTGACCCCGACCTGTTCCGCCGCATCGCGCCGCCGCACCCCGACCGCGCGAAGCCGGTCGTACTCCGCCCGTCCCGGATGCCCGCTCGTGCCCGTCTTCCCACGACCACGGACACCGGCCTTCCGCGCCCACCCGAACGCCGTGGCACGGCTCACCCCGACTGCCCGTGCAGCCCCCGAGATACTGCCGTTCTCCCGGTCCAGCGCCTCGAAGAACCTTGCCTTCAGGTCCTCAAAATCCATGATCCCCGCAACTCCCTGAAGATCAGGGTGTTGCGGGGATCACTAGAACCCACG
>NZ_QHJN01000366.1:0-1426 GCF_003947565.1 Actinomadura sp. WAC 06369
ACCACCCACCCCGTAAGCCACAACACCAACCGACCAATGCACCACCGCGCCGCCCCACCCCACGCGGCGCGCAAGCAGGACAAATGCCGCCGCAATCCAGGTGGCCGCGTCCGCAGGCGTGGTCGTCGAGAGCCCTCCGCACAGACCGCTGACGGCTGCGTCGGGCACCGCGAACGGGCAATACAGGCGAGCGGCGCGCACGAGCGACAACCAGGCGCTCGCCACTAGACCGACCGGCACGAAAAGGACGGGAGCACAACGTCGGACGGACGGCGCGCACGTACAGCGCGGGCAGGCGGGCCACGCGAGCTGACGGCGCGGACGGGCACGAACGGATGGCGCGCGTGGCACGCATGGCTGTCCGCGCCGTTCTCCCGCGCGCGCCGCTCGGTTCAGCAGTGAGCCCTCCACTCGCCGCCCACCCCGCTCGTCGGCCGCCCCGTGTCGCCGCCCGCGCCGTCCGGCCGGCCCTGCTGCCCGTACCGCACGCTCACACCGTCCTCCCGCCTGCTCACACTGCTCGGTCCAGTGGCGAGCCCGCTCGGTACCCGTCCGCGCCGCCCGCTCGTGCTGCCCGCCCGCTCGTGCGACCCGCAGTGCCCGATCAGCCGGCGAGGCCCTACTTGTCGGCCGTCCCGCTCGCCGCTCGCCCCGCTTCGTTGCCCGCCTCGTGCTGTCCCTCCTGCCCGTACCGCACGCTCGCGCCGTCTGTCCGCGCCACCCGCAACGCCACGCCACCACCCCGCGCCCTCACGCCACCCCGGTCCCCACATGTCACGCCCGGCACCCGCTCGTACCCGTCCGCGCCGTCCACTCAGGTGGCCCGCCTACCCATGCTGGCCATGCCGCACGTTCACACCGTTCGTCCGCGCCACCCGCGCCACCCGCGCCACCCGCGCCACCCGCAACGCCACGCCACCACCCCGCGCCCTCACGCCACCCCGGTCCCCACATGTCACACGCGGCACCCGCTCGTACCCGTCCGCGCCGTCCACTCAGGTGGCCCGCCTACCCATGCTGGCCATGCCGCACGTTCACACCGTTCGTCCGCGCTACTCGCGCCTCTCGCGCCATCGATGCCACGTGCCATCCACGCGTGGGCCGATGGCACAAGCGAACGGGCGGCGCGGGTGAACGCGGACATGCGGTGCCCGGACGACGGCACGGCCAGCACAAACGGGCCAAGGACGCGGACATGCGGCCCAGGGCGGGCAACGAGCGGGGCCGGCGACGTCTGGGGCTCACAACTGGACCGCTGGCGCGGGCAGCACAAGCGGAAGGGAGGCCGCGCGGGCGGCATGACGGGCGAGCGCCGGACAGGCCACGCGGGCAGGCGGGGCACGCCGTGCGGGCCGGGCGAGGCGCGCGGCGCGCGGCGGGGCGCGGGGCCGCGCGGGGCGGGGGGGGGCCCGCGCCCGGCGCCGTT
>NZ_QHJN01000367.1:0-1426 GCF_003947565.1 Actinomadura sp. WAC 06369
GGTCCGATTCGCGGGTGGGGGTCGGGGCCGGAGGATCGGTGCGTTGTCGTCGTTCGGTTCACGGGGAGGCGGGGTCATGGACGACCCGTTGATGTTGGCGCGGGTGCAGTTCGCGTTGACGGCCGGCTCGCATTTCCTGTTCGTCGCGTTGACGTTGGGGTTGGCGACGCTGGTGGCGTTGATGCAGACGGTCGCGACGCTGCGGGGCGGTGGGGGCGGCGGTGCCGCGGTGCAGTCGCGGATGGTGCGGTTCTGGGGGCAGCTGTATGTGATCAATTACGCGGTGGGGATCGTCACCGGGTTGGTGATGGAGCTGCAGCTGGGGTTGAACTGGGCGGGGATGTCGCGGGTGACCGGCGGGGTGTTCGGTGCTCCGCTGGCGTTGGAGACGATCGGGGCGTTCTTCATCGAGTCGACGTTCCTGGGGTTGTGGATCTTCGGGTGGGACCGGTTGAACCGGTGGGTGCACCTGGGGGCGATCTGGGTGGTGACGCTGACGGCGTACGCGTCGGCGTATTTCGTGTTGGTGGCGAACGGGTGGATGCAGCGGCCGGTGGGGTTCGAGCTGGTCGGTGGTGAGGCGCGGTTGACGGATGCGGGGGCGTTGCTGACGAATCCCGCGGCGTTGCTGGCGTTCGGGCATGTGCTGTTCGGGGGGTTGCTGACGGCGGGGTTCTTCATGGCGGGGGTGAGCGGCTGGCATCTGCTGCGGCGGACGGCGGAGGTGGAGTTCTTCCGGCGGTCGATGCGGGTGGGGCTGGTGACGGTGCTGCTGGCGCTGTATCCGGTGGTGATGTTCGGTGGGGTGCAGTTCGCGTATCTGCAGCCGACGAAGCTGGGCGGTGGGGACGCGGACGCGGCGGTGGCGGATTTCACGGCGCGGTTCGGGCCGGGCGACTACATGGCGCCGGGGCTGGCGGCGGCCGGTGAGGCGCTGATGGTGCTGATGTGGTCGCTGATGCATCTGGTGGCGATCGTGGCGCTGGTGAAGGTGTGGTTCGGCCGGTGGCTGGTGCGGGGCCGGATCTTCCATGTGCTGATGATCGTGTCGGTGCCGTTGCCGTATGTGGCGATGCTGTCGGGCTGGGTGTTCCGTGAGGTGGGGCGGCAGCCGTGGGCGGTGTACGGGGTGCTGAAGACCGAGGACGCGTTGTCGGAGGTGGGGTCGGGGACGCTGGCGGTGTCGTTCGGGGTGTTCTCGGTGCTGTTCGCGGTGCTGGTGGCGGTGAACGTGTGGTTGCTGGCGCGGTTCGCGCGGCGGGGCCCGGAGGGGGCGTCGTTGGGGGCCGCTCCCCCGGCGGAGCCGGCGGCTCCGGCGTTGAGCCCGACGTTCTGACTTGGCGTTTCTTCATGTCTCGATGCGTGCCGGTGTGCGGTGCGGTCCCGGTTCGGAGGTGCGGTGATGGAGTTTCTCGCGGTGGTGCTG
>NZ_QHJN01000368.1:0-1424 GCF_003947565.1 Actinomadura sp. WAC 06369
GTCCGGCGCGGCGGGCGGGTCGGGTTCGGTGGCGTTCGGGTCCGGGTCGGTGGCGGCCGGGTCCGCGCCGGGGACGGCGAGTTCGGTGGCGGCCGCGGGGTCCGGGGGCATGGACCGGCGGTCGCGCCGCGGGGTCGGGTCGCCGCTCATCGATCGCTCTCCCGTCGTCGGTCTCATGGAGTCCGACGGCCGGGACGGCGGCGAGGTTCGTCCCGCGCGGGCGGTTCAGCCCGTCGCGGTCGGTTCCAGTCCCCGCCGCGCGGCCTGCCGCTGGTGCCGGTTCAGCATGTCGGTGATCAGTTCGATGGCGTGCGGGGTGGTGGCGGCCTGCACGCCGCTCAGCCAGCGGCTCGCCTCGGCGAGCAGGTCCTCGGCGGACTCGTCGGACGCGTCGGCGGACCGGGCGTCGGCCAGCCGGCCGAGCACGGCGCCGAGCCGCAGGGGCGCGCCGGGGTGCCCGGACTCGGCGGCCCGCCGGTACCAGTCGGCGGCCCGTTCGAGGTCGCCCTCCAGCTCGTACACCCGGCCCAGCCCGAAGGCCACGTCGACCCGGCCTCCGTCCGTCGGACGCCCGAGTTCCTCGGGGTTCCAGGGTCGGACAGGCATACGATCACTCCGGTGTTCGGGGGCTGGAAACGGCATGCGGGAACGCCGCGCGTGCCGCGCTCGTCCCATGGTGACCGCCGCACCCGAAATCCGCCACCGATTTCGCCGATTCCGCCGGAACTCCTCCTTTCCCGTGCCGGTGCCGGCGGAAAGTCCCGCGCGCGGCCGCGGACACGGCGGCCGCGCGCGGCGGGGCGGGCTCAGCGGTCGCCGTAGCGGGCGAGCGCGTCTTCGAAGCCGTCGTGCCCGTCGGCGTAGGAGCGGAGCCGGACGGGGACGCCGCCGGCGGGGCCGGCCAGGCGTCCGGCGACCTCGCGCGGGTCGGCCAGCACTCCGCCGCCGAGCCGGACGGGGTCGCGCAGCACGGTGCGGTCGCCTTGCGCGCCGGAGACGAAGTCGCCGAGCACGAAGCCGTCGGTCTCGTTCCAGACGAGGGCGCGCTCCCCGAGGACGAAGGTCGCGTCCCGGGGGTCGGACGGGTCGAGCCAGACGTCGGCGAGCCGCACGCCGCCGGCCGCGAGTTCGTCGGCGACCGCGGTGATGTATCCGCGGGTGACGTCGACGAAGGGGTCCGGGTGAGGCAGGGGTCGAAGGTTGCCGGTCACTGGGAGCTCCCTCTCTGTATGACTTCAATCGAAGTATGGGAGATGGAATCCGATTTGTCCCATTTGGTGACCTAAATATCCCCCGGCGGGCAGCGCAAATCAACCCCCTCGGCCCCGAACCTCCTTTCCGCTCCGCCGTTCTCCGTGCCCGGCGACCCGGCGGCGGGCGCCTCGACCCAGGACGCCCGCCCCCTCCCCTACCGGGCCGCGCCC
>NZ_QHJN01000369.1:0-1397 GCF_003947565.1 Actinomadura sp. WAC 06369
GGCGGGCAGGCGGTGTCGCCGCCGCCGGTCCAGCCGAGCGACGACGATGACGACGGGCCCCACGGGGACGACGGAGCGAACGGGGCCAATGGGGACGACGGAGTCAACGGGGACGACGACCGCGATGACGGGTGAGGTGCGGGCGACCGCGCGGGCGCGGATCGTCGGCTGGATGCTGCTGCTGGTCGGGCTGGCGCTGGCCGGGTCGGTGACGGTGACGTGGTCGGTGCTGTCGGCGCGGTTGAACGACCGGGTGAACAACGAGCTGACGCACGAGGCGAACAAGCTGCGCAGCTACATGAAGAACGGCGTCGACCCGGCCACGGGGCGGCGGCCGGCGAACCTCACCGAGCTGCTGCGGGACTACCTCGTCCACAACCTGCCGGACGGCTACGAGACGTTCTTCTCGGTGGTGGACGGGCGCACCGAGAACCGCAGCGCGCAGGCGCCGCTGGCGCGGCTCGACCTGGACCCGGCGTTCGTCGCGAAGGCGGCGCGGGCGAAGCAGCCGACGTACGGGTGGGCGGAGTCGAGCGCGGGCGACGTCCGGTACGCGGTGCTGCCGGTGCGGATGGCGGACGATCCGCGGCAGGCGGCGCTCGTCGTCGTCGAGTTCCGGGACGCGCTGCGCGAAGAGGTGAACGAGACGACGCGGGTGCTCGGGTTCACCGCGTTCGGGGCGCTCGCGGTGGCGGGCGTGGTCGGGTGGCTCATCGCGGGGCGGGTGCTCGCGCCCATCCGGCTGGTGCGGCAGACCGCCGAGCAGATCGGCGAGTCGGACCTGACGCGGCGGCTGCTGGTGCGCGGCAACGACGACGTCGCGGCGCTCGCGTCGACGTTCAACCGGATGCTGGACCGGCTGGAGTCGGCGTTCGCGGCGCAGCGGCGGTTCCTGGACGACGCGGGCCACGAGCTCCGCACGCCCATCACCGTCATCCGGGGGCACCTGGAGCTGATGGGCGACGACCCGGACGAGCGCGAGGAGACGCGGGCGCTGCTGATGGAGGAGCTCGACCGGATGAACCGGATGGTCAACGACCTCATCATGCTCGCGAAGGCGGACCGTCCGGACTTCTTGGACCTCGGCGAGATCGACCTCGCCGACCTGACGGTGGACGTCGTCGCGAAGTCGCGGGGGCTCGGCGACCGGCGGTGGCGCGTCGGCGCGGTCGCGGAGGTGCGGGTGCTCGGCGACGCGCAGCGGCTGACGCAGGCGCTGATGCAGCTGGCGTCCAACGCGGTGCGGCACACCGGCGACGGCGACACGGTCGAGGTGGGGTCGGCGGTGCGGGACGGGTCGGTGCTGCTGTGGGTGCGCGACACCGGGCCGGGCGTCCCCGCCGAGGACCGCGAGCGGATCTTCGAGCGGTTCGTCCGGGCGGGGTCGGGGCCGCGGC
>NZ_QHJN01000370.1:0-1395 GCF_003947565.1 Actinomadura sp. WAC 06369
GGCCATGTACGGGTCGGGGGAGGGGCCGCTCGGGGCTTCGGGGAGGTCCGGGGAGTCGTGGGCGGACGCGTGCGCGTAGAGGTCGCGTTCGGCGCGGTCGAGCGCGGCCGAGAGGACGTACTGGGGGACCGTCCAGCCGATGAGGGCCGCGGCCTTGCGGATCGCGAGATGCGCTTCCGCGGACGTGCGGAGGTGGATGTGGTCGTCGTGGGCGCCGGGAAGGTCGGGGTGAACCGGCGGCTGCATGGACGCCTCCTTCCTCTTCGGCACCTCAACGTACGCCCGGGGGCGTTGTCCGGACATCCCCAATAGGGACGAGAATCGCCCGAAGCGAATTGTTCGTCCGAAGGAGGTTGATCGTGGTTCCGGCCATCGAGCTCGCCGGGGTGGAGAAGTCCTACGGGCGGACGGCCGCGGTGCGGGGCGTGGACCTGGCCGTGGCGCCGGGGGAGTTCTTCTCGCTGCTCGGTCCGTCGGGGTGCGGGAAGACGACGCTGCTGCGGATGGTCGCGGGGTTCGAGGAGCCGTCGGCGGGCGAGGTCCGGCTGGACGGGCGCGGCGTCAACGGGATCCCGGCGGAGCGGCGCGACGTCAACATGGTGTTCCAGTCGTACGCGCTGTTCCCGCACATGAGCGTCTTCGACAACGTGGCGTTCGGGCTGCGGCGGCGGCCCGCGGAGCTGTCCGGCGGGCAGCAGCAGCGGGTGGCGCTGGCGCGGGCGCTGGTGAACCGGCCCCGGGCGCTGCTGCTGGACGAGCCGCTGGGGGCGCTCGACCTGCGGTTGCGGCAGGCGATGCAGGACGAGTTGAAGCGGTTGCAGCGGGACGTCGGCGTGACGTTCGTGTACGTGACGCACGACCAGGGGGAGGCGCTGGCGATGTCGGACCGGATGGCGGTCGTGAACGAGGGGCGCGTCGAGCAGGTGGGGACGCCGCGGGAGGTGTACGAGCGGCCCGCGACCCGGTTCGCGGCCGGGTTCATCGGGACGTCGAACGTGCTGGACGGCGAGGTCGTGGAGGCGTCGGGGGGCGTCGCGGTGCTCGGGCACGGGACGGACGGGCGGATCGAGGTGCCGGGTGCGGCGGTCGGGACGCGGCTCGAGGTGGCGGTGCGCCCGGAGAAGGTGCGGCTGGCGGTGGACGAGCCGCCGGGGCGGTGCAGGGTCCGCGGGACGGTCACGGACGTCGTGTACCAGGGGGCGTCGACGAGGTACGGGGTGCGGACGACGGCGGGGGCGGACGTGTCGGTGCTCGTGCAGAACGCCGACCCGGTCCCCGCGGCCGGTCGGGGCGACGGGGTGTGGCTGTCGTGGGAGCCGCGGCACTCGTACGTGATCGGCGACGGGGCGATGGGCGGTGCGCGGTGAGGCGCCGGGACGTCCTGCGGCTGGCGGG
>NZ_QHJN01000371.1:0-1338 GCF_003947565.1 Actinomadura sp. WAC 06369
GGATGCTCCTATAGATGTCAAGCGGCTAGATCAAGGCCGTTGACGGTGGTTGCTGGTGGGACCAGGGCGTGGTAGACCTCGCGGGCGATGTAGCGTTTGAGGCATCGGATGATCTCTTTCTTGCTCAGCCCGTCGCGGGTGCGGCGGGTGACGTAGTCGCGGGTGCGGTCGTCCCAGCGCATGCGGACCAGGGCGATCCTGTAGAGGGCGCAGTTGGCCTGCCGGTCGCCGCCGCGGTTGAGGCGGTGCCGGTCGGTGCGCCCGGAGGAGGCCGGGAGCGGGGCCGCGCCGCACAGCATGGCGAAGGCCGCTTCCGAGCGCAGCCGCTCGGGGTTGTCTCCGGCGGTGACCAGGAGTTGGGCCGCGACCTCGGGACCGACGCCCTTGAGCGCGACCAGGTCGGGGTTGATCGCCTCGGCCAGCGGGCCGATGAGCGCGTCCAGTCCGGTGATCTCCTCGGTCAGGGTCTGGTGGCGGCGGGCCAGGCTGCGCAGTGTGATGCGGGCGGCGGTGCCCGGCTCGGCGGCCCGGGCGGTATCGGGCCGGAACGCGGCGCAGGTTCTGATCAGGGCGGCGCGGCCCAGGCCGCGGAGCTTGTCGCGCACCGCTTCCGGGGCGGTGACGATCAGCGCTTTGATCTGGCGTTGGACGTCGGCGCGCTGGGCGATCGCCGAGCGGCGGGCGACCCGCAGGGTGCGCAGTGCCTCGACCTGGCCGTCGCGGTGCTTGGGCAGGCCGGTGCGTTCCCGGGCCAGGGCGGCGCGGGCGGCGTTGACCGCGTCGATCGGGTCGGACTTGCCCTGGAAGCGGCGGGTCTTGCGGTCGGGGCGGTCGACCTCGATCATCGCCACCCCGGCGGCGCGCAGATGGCGGGCCAGTCCGGCGCCGTAGGCGCCGGTGCCCTCGATGCCCACCAGTACCAGGGTGCCCAACGAGCTCAGCCAGTCCAGCAGAGCGGCGTAGCCGGTGGCGGTGGCGGGGAAGGTCGCCGTCCCCAGCACGCGTCCCGCGCTGTCCAGGGCGGCGGCGGTGTGGGTGTCGCCGTGGGTGTCGATCCCGCCGGCGACCTCGCCGGGTCCGGTGACCTGAGGTGTAATGGAGGGCATCGCCGTTCTGCTCCTGTGTCCGGGGGTGAAGGGACGGCACGCACCGCCGGACGGTGGGACAAGACAGTGATGGGGCCTCTGGCCAGGCTCCTATGAGGTCACCCCGCCACAACCAGTGAGTGCACACGAGCGCCTCCCGCCGGAGCCGACAGATCCCGTTAAGGACCCGAAGGTCAGTCAGGCGGTGGGTCAGACCCCGGTGGGAGGCGCTCACCTACATCATCACTGTCAG
>NZ_QHJN01000372.1:0-1321 GCF_003947565.1 Actinomadura sp. WAC 06369
GGAGGAAAAGAAACCAACAGGGATTGCCCCAGTAACGGCGAGTGAAGCGGCAACAGCTCAAATTTGAAATCTGGCCCCCAGGGCCCGAGTTGTAATTTGCAGAGGATGCTTTTGGCGCGGTGCCTTCCGAGTTCCCTGGAACGGGACGCCATAGAGGGTGAGAGCCCCGTCTGGTCGGACGCCTAGCCTGTGTAAAGCTCCTTCGACGAGTCGAGTAGTTTGGGAATGCTGCTCTAAATGGGAGGTATATGTCTTCTAAAGCTAAATACCGGCCAGAGACCGATAGCGCACAAGTAGAGTGATCGAAAGATGAAAAGCACTTTGAAAAGAGGGTTAAATAGTACGTGAAATTGTTGAAAGGGAAGCGCTTGTGACCAGACTTGGGCCCGGTGGATCATCCAGCGTTCTCGCTGGTGCACTCCGCCGGGTTCAGGCCAGCATCAGTTCGCCGCGGGGGAAAAAGGCTTCGGGAACGTGGCTCCTACGGGAGTGTTATAGCCCGTTGCATAATACCCTGGGGCGGACTGAGGTTCGCGCTCCGCAAGGATGCTGGCGTAATGGTCATCAGCGACCCGTCTTGAAACACGGACCAAGGAGTCGTCTTCGTATGCGAGTGTTCGGGTGTAAAACCCCTACGCGTAATGAAAGTGAACGCAGGTGAGAGCTTCGGCGCATCATCGACCGATCCTGATGTTCTCGGATGGATTTGAGTAAGAGCATACGGGGCCGGACCCGAAAGAAGGTGAACTATGCCTGTATAGGGTGAAGCCAGAGGAAACTCTGGTGGAGGCTCGCAGCGGTTCTGACGTGCAAATCGATCGTCAAATATGGGCATGGGGGCGAAAGACTAATCGAACCTTCTAGTAGCTGGTTTCCGCCGAAGTTTCCCTCAGGATAGCAGTGTTGAACTCAGTTTTATGAGGTAAAGCGAATGATTAGGGACCCGGGGGCGCTTTTTAGCCTTCATCCATTCTCAAACTTTAAATATGTAAGAAGCCCTTGTTGCTTAATTGAACGTGGGCATTCGAATGTATCAACACTAGTGGGCCATTTTTGGTAAGCAGAACTGGCGATGCGGGATGAACCGAACGCGAGGTTAAGGTGCCAGAGTAGACGCTCATCAGACACCACAAAAGGCGTTAGTACATCTTGACAGCAGGACGGTGGCCATGGAAGTCGGAATCCGCTAAGGACTGTGTAACAACTCACCTGCCGAATGTACTAGCCCTGAAAATGGATGGCGCTCAAGCGTCTCACCCATACCTCGCCCTCAGGGTAGAAACGATGCCCTGAGGAGTAGGCGGACGTGGAGGCCGTGACG
>NZ_QHJN01000373.1:0-1319 GCF_003947565.1 Actinomadura sp. WAC 06369
GTCATGGCCCCCGTCATGGCGGCCGTCTTGACGACCGTCCCGCGCGGGACGGTCACGGTCGGCGTCCGGCCTGCTCGTCCAAGAGGCGGGCGAGGTCGCGGACGTGGCCGCGCAGCGCGTCGGGGCGGCGGATGACGAACGGCGCGCCGAGCCCGGCGAGCATCCGCGCGGCGCCGTCGAGGCGTTCGGCGCGGGCGGTGAGCACGACGGCGCCGTCGCGTCCGGTGAGCGTGGCGACCGACGGCGGGAACGCGCGGCGCGCCTCGGCGAGCGTCGTCTCCAGCACCGCCTCGATCTCGTGGGCGTAGGGGACGGCGGCCAGGGATCGGGTGACGTGCGCGACGGGGTCGACGTCGCCGGGCGGTTCGAACCGTTCGGGGCGCGGTTCGGCGGACGCGACGCGGTCGACGCGGAAGGTGCGGGTCTGGCCGCTGCGGTGGTCGTGCCCGGTGACGTACCAGCGTCCGGAGTGGAACACCAGCCCGTAGGGGTCGAGGTCGCGTTCGGTGTCGTCGCCGCGCCAGGACCGGTAGCGCAGGCGGACGCGGCGCCGCTGCCGGGCGGCGCCGGCGAGGGCCAGGACGGCGCCGGTGTCGGGGGCGTCGGCGTCGCGGGCGGCGAAGGTGAACCCGAGGGTGTCGCGGAGGGCCTGGACGCGGTCGCGCAGCGCGGCGGGCAGGACGCGCTGCACTTTGGCGAGGGCGCTCTCGGTGGCGTGGCCGGGCAGCCCGAGGCGGCGCCCGGCGAGCAGGCCGAGGACGACGGCGGCGGCCTCGTCGTCGGTGAGCATCAGCGGCGGCAGCTTGTATCCGGGCATGAGCCGGTAGCCGCCGTGGCGGCCGCGTTCGGCGGTGACGGGGACGCCGAGTTCGCCGAGCCGGGCCGCGTAGCGGCGGACGGTGCGCTCGTCCACGCCGAGGCGGCGGGCGAGGTCGCGGCCGCCGAGGCGGTGGTGTGCCTGCAGCAGTTCGAGCATGGCCAGCAGGCGGGTCGTCGGGTGTTCGGGGTGTGACACGGGCCACTCACGTCATCCGGGCGGGGTCTGTCCGGTATTCACCGTAGCGTGTGCCGTACCGACGAGGGAGGGGGCCGGATATGGCGACGTTCGTGCTGGTGCCGGGGTTCTGGCTGGGCGCGTGGGCGTGGGACGAGGTCGCGGCGGAGCTGCGCGCGGCGGGCCACGAGGCGGTGCCGGTGACGCTGACGGGCCTGGCGGAGCGCGCGGGCGAGGCGGCGCCGGAGGTGGGCGTGGACACCCACGTCGCCGACGTCGTCGCGGCGGTCGAGGGCGCGGCGCGGGAAGCGGCCGAGCGGGGCGG
>NZ_QHJN01000039.1:0-52621 GCF_003947565.1 Actinomadura sp. WAC 06369
CGGCGGGGTCGTCCCAGAGGCGGGCGCAGGCGAGCAGCGCGGCGGCGGCGTCGGCGCTGCCGCCCGCCATCCCGCCCGCGACGGGGATCGCCTTGCGGATGCGCAGCGCGACGGCGGGCGCGGTGCCGAGGCGTTCGGCGACGAGCCGGGCCGCGCGGGCCGCGAGGTTGCCGTCGCCGGTGGGGACGCCGCCGATGGCGACGCGGGAGCCGGGCGCGGCCTCGACGGTGATCCGCAGCCCGTCCGCGGGTTCGGCGGTGACCTCGTCGAACAGCGACACGGCGTGGAAGACGTTGACGAGGTCGTGGTACCCGTCGTCGCGCAGCGGCCCGACGCCGAGCTGCAGGTTGACCTTGGCGGGGACGCGCACGCTCACCGGTTTCACGTCACCGAACCCTATTGGACGCGCGGGGCGGCCGCGCACTCCCCCGGGCGGGTCAGCCGCCGCTGGTGACGGGGAGGTCGCGGGGGTTGAAGTAGGGGGCGGTGGCGAGTTCGCGGAGCGCCGACACCGCGTGCTCGTCGCCCGTCACCGCGTACCGGTTGCGCTCGTCGCGGGGGCCGTCGGCGCGTTCGTCGGAGTTGAAGTAGACGACGGCCTTGACCTGCGGGTCCTGGAGGGTCTCGGCGGCGGCGCGGAGCCATTCGGCGCGGCGCTCGCCGTAGGAGCGCGGCACCCCGAACTCGGCGATCATGATGGGCTTGGAGCGGTCGCGGGCCCACTCCAGGAACGGCTTGAGGGATTCCGACAGGGCCTGGAAGTCGAAGTCGCCGCTGGGCCGGACGTCGGCGCAGATCCAGTCGACGTGCGCGTCGCCGGGGTAGTAGGCGCCGGCGTCGCGCGTCCCGAAGCCGCGGGCGGTGGGGCACCAGACCCAGGCGACGTTCTGCACCTTCTCCTCGGCGAACACCTTCCGCATGTGCTTCCAGGCGGCGATGAAGTCGGCCGGGGAGTGGACGCGCTCCTCCTCGGCGAGCTCGTCCATGTCGCGGGACCAGCGCAGGAAGACGGGCTTGCCGAGCTTCTTGATCGCGCGGGCCCGCTCGCGGACCATGTCGTCGAAGCGGCCCTGGACGATCTCGCGGGTGTCGCCGCCGTTCCAGGTCAGCAGCAGGCTGCGGTCGGACCGGGTGACCTCGGCGGCGAGGTCGCCGGGGAAGTCGGCCTTCCAGCCGTGGTAGGTCTGCACGATGTCGAGCCGGCGGCCGAGGTCGCCCTCGAACGCGGTGACGTCCGCGAGGTCCGGCCCGTCGGGGCCGTCCGTGCCGCTCCCGGTGCCGGACGGCCGCGCGCTCGGGCCGTCGTCCGCGCCGCCGTCGCCCTCGCCGCCGGTGGCGGCGGCGCCGGGCAGCCAGGCGCCGAAGTAGGCGCCCTCGTCCGGGGGGACGGGGGCGACGCCGGCCTGCGCCGTCGTCGTGATGTCGGGGGCCGCGCCCGCGCCGTCAGAGCATCCCGCGGCGACCGTCCCGGCGAGTCCCGCCACCGCGATCAGGGCCGTCGCCACGACCGGGATTCTCGCTCGCGCCGTCCGCGAACGCGCGTTCACCATCGTCCTCCGACTCATCCGGGGTTGCGTCCCCGGGGGCCGCCGCCGGGGGATCATGGGGGGCTCCGCCCCGCCCTGAAGGACCATACTCGGCAATCCGGGCGAAGGAGGCCACGTCGAGGGCTTCGCCCCGGGCCCGCGGGTCGACGCCCGCCGCCCGCAGCGCCTCCTCGGCCGCCGCGGCGGACCCCGCCCAGCCCGCGAGCGCCGCGCGCAGCGTCTTGCGCCGCTGCGCGAACGCGGCGTCCACCACGGCGAACACCTCGTCGCGGGACGCGGTGGTCGGCGGCGGCTCCCGCCGGGTGAACGCGACCAGGCCGGAATCGACGTTCGGGACGGGCCAGAACACCGCGCGCCCGACGGGCCCGGCCCGGCGGGCGCTCCCGTACCAGGCGAGCTTCACCGACGGCACCCCGTAGATCTTGCTCCCGGGCGCCGCGACCATCCGGTCGGCGACCTCGGCCTGCACCATGACCAGGGCCTTCTCCAGGGACGGCAGGACGGCCAGCAGGTGCAGCACGACCGGGACCGCCACGTTGTACGGAAGGTTCGCGACCAGCGCGGTGGGGGCCGGCCCGGGCACGTGTGTGATCTTCATCGCGTCGGCCCGCACGACCTCCAGCCGGCCGGCCAGGCCGGGCTCGCGCGCCGCCGCCGTCGCGGGCAGCTCGCCCGCGAGCACGGGGTCGATCTCCACCGCGACGACCCGCCGGGCCTCCGGCAGCAGCGCCAGCGTCAACGATCCGAGACCGGGCCCGACCTCGATCACGACGTCGTCCGGGCCGAGGTCGGCGGCGCGCACGATGCGCCGCACGGTGTTGGCGTCGATCACGAAGTTCTGGCCGAGCGTCTTCGTCGGCCGCACGCCGAGCCGTCCCGCCAGCTCCCGGACGTCCGCCGGCCCGAGCAGTCCCCGCGTCTCCCCCATCCGTCGATTGTCTCAGCAGCCGCACCCTCCCCCGGCCGCCTGCGGCCGCGCCCCGTGGGAACGCTCCCGACCCGCCACCCGTCGAACGATCATGCGCTTCCCCTCCTCCGCCGCCTTCGTCGTCGCCGCCTTCTGCGCATGGGCCTTCTATCCCGCGGTTCTCGCGTACACGTTCGCCGCCGGGGAGAACGCGACCGCGACCGTCGTCCGGTGCGACCTGAACAACAGGGCGCCGGACGAATGCCACGGCACCTGGCGCACCGAAGACGGGGAGACCGGCCGGGGCGAGATCTACAACCTCGACGCGGACACGGCGGAAGGCAGAACCTTCCCGGTGCGGATCGGCCCTCTGGGGCCCTACGCGAACGGGTGGGGCCGCACCTGGTGGCTTCCGGTCTTCTGGGGCGCGGCCTTGCTGGTGATGCTGGGCGTGCCCGCGCGCGTCGTCCGGCGCCGGACCTTCCGTACCGGCCGGCGAACCGCCGCCGGCCTGCCCGCCGACCCCGGGGCGCTCGTCGTCTCCGAAGGCGGGACGCGTCATCCCGACGGCTCGACGCACACGGTCGTCCGGAACCTGCGGAAGGCCCCGCCCGGCCACCGGCGCCTCGATCTCCCCGGCCGGACGCCCCGGCACGGCGAATGGGCGGGCGGGATGAAGAGCCGCTTCACCTTCTTCGAGACGCTGCTGGGCGCCGACCAGCAGCCGCTCATGCAGCTGGAACACCGCTCGGAGATGAGTTTCGAGCCCGAGACCGTGCTCCTCGACACGTCCGGGATCCCGCGGCTGCTGATCCGCCGGGAGGCCGGATCCCTGTTCTGGGTGCTCGCCCCGGACGGCAGGACGCTCGGTTCCGCCCGTCCCGAGGCGCCCGCGACGGATCTGGCGGTCAGGGACGCCGAGGGGAGGATGGTGGCGCGCTGCGCCGAGCGCGGTCCCGGCGAGTGCGTGCTGCGGATCGAGCAGGACGCGCCCATGGAGCTCCGCAACGCCGCGCTCGTCCTCGCCCTCGTCCGGACCCGGCGCCGCTACTAGCGCGCCCCGGGCTCGTCGTCCGGCCGCACCCGGCCACGTTCGGTGGGAACGCTCCCCCGACGGGGCGCGTCGGATGACCATGCGCCGCCTCCGCCTCGTGCTCGTCGCCGTCCCCGTCGTGGCCGTCGCTCTGTGGGCCGCCCACACCGCCGTCCTCGCCTACACGTTCGCCGCCGGAACGAAGGCGACCGCGACCGTGGAGTCGTGCGACGGGGGCACGACGGTCGGCGGCAGGCAGGGGTTCCGGAGCTGCCGCGGCACCTGGCGCACCGAGGGCGGCGAGACCGGCGAGGGCGGGATCTACAACCTCGGCGCCCGCGAAGGGTCCGGCGCGACCGTCCCGGTCCGGATCGGACCGCTGGGCCCCTACGCGAACGGGTGGGAGCGGACGTGGATCGGGTCGGCCGTCTCGCTGGGCTACATCCTGGTCGCCCTGATCGCCTACATCGCGGTGCTCCGCTGGCGGAAGGTGTTCCACCGCGAGAAGCTCGCCGAGTCGATCGGCGGCGACGCCACCGCGCTGATCGTCGCCGAGAGCGAGGTGCGCCGCTCCGACGGCTCCCCGCACGTCCTCGTCCGGCGCCTGGACGGCCCGCCCGCCGGGTACCGGCGGCTCGACCTGCCGGGGCGGACCGAGCGCCGCGACGAACTCGCCGGGCCCGGACGCACCGTCTTCCAGTCCGTGCTCGGCGCGGACGAGCGGCCGCTGCTGTTCCTGGAGCACCGCTCGGACCGGAAGCTGAACCCCGAGACCGTCCTGCTCGACCCGTCGGGCGCCCCCACGGTGCTCGTCCGCCGGGTCGGCGACCGGGAGTTCCGGCTGCTGGACCCCGCCGGCGCCGAACTCGGGTCCGCCCGGCCGCCCGGCCGCGCCCGCGTCCTCGCGCTGGAGGTGCGGGACGCCGGCGGAAAGCGGGTCGCGGCGGCCGTCGGGCGGCGCGGCACCTGGCTCCTACGGACCGAGGCGGACGCGCCCGAGCCGCTGCGCGACGCCGCGCTCGTCCTCGCGCTCGTCCAGCACCGCGCCGCCTACTGAGAGGAACCCCCCGATGCCTTCCTCGCCCGCTCCCGCCGGACCGTCCGCGCCCGCACCGCGGCGGACGTCGCGGGGCCGCCCCGTCCTCGCCGGGATCGCCGTGGCCGCGTTCTGCGCCTGGGCGGTCTATCCGGCGATCCTCGCGTACACGTTCGCCGCCGGCGAGAAGGGGACCGCGACCGTCGCCGAGTGCGAGGCCGTGCGGCGCGGCCCGGACGTGTGCCGCGGCACCTGGCGCACCGGCGGGGGGCGGACCGGCGAGGGAGAGATCTACAACCTCGACGCCCGCGCGGAAGGCGGCCGGACCCTCCCGGTGCGGATCGGCCCCCTCGGCCCCTACGCGCACGGCTGGGACCGGGCCTGGACGACGCCCGTCCTGTCCGGGATGCCGCTCGTGGTCCTCGGCTCCCTCTTCGCCCTGATCTACCGGGGCGCCTTCCGCCCCGCCCGCAGGCTCGCCGACGAACTGCTCGCCGCGCCCGGCGCGCTCGTCGTCTCCGACGGCGGGACGCGCCGCGCCGACGGCTCGCCGCACACGTTCGTCCGGTCCCTGCCGGAGGCGCCGCCCGGCCACCGGCGCCTCGACCTGCCCGGCCGGGCCGCCCGGCACGGCGACCTCGACCTGCCGAAGGACGGCCGCACCTTCTTCGTCTCCCTGGTGGACGCCGACGAGCGGCCCCTCATGGTCCTGGAGCACCGCTCGGAGAAGCGGTTCGAGCCCGAGACCGTGGTGCTCGACCCGTCCGGCGCGCCGCGGCTGCTCGTCCGCCGCACGGACGGCGTCCGGTTCCGGATCCTCGACCCCGCCGGCACCGAGCTCGGCACCGCCCGGCCCGCCGAGGAGGCCCGCGTCAACAGCCTGGAGGTCCGCGACGCCGACGGGCGGACGGTCGCCGAGGCCGCCGGGCGCGGGCTCATGAGGTGGGTGGTGCGGATCGAGGACGACGCGCCCGAGCCGCTGCGCGACGCCGCGCTCGTCCTCGCCCACATCCGGCTCCGCGCCGCCTACTGAGATGGACCGCGCACGCCGCGTCCGGCTCACCGCGACCGCCGTGCTCGCCGCGCTCGTGGTCGTCCCGCTGATCTGGCCCGCCGTCCTGGCGTACACGCTGCACTTCGGCGAGCGGGGCACCGCGACCGTCGCGGAGTGCACGAGCTTCAAGGGGCGCAACTCGGCCACGACGTGCCGCGGCACCTGGCGCACCGAGGGCGGGCGGACCGGCCGGGGCGAGATCTACGGGCTCGGCCCCCGCACCCCGGCCGGGCGGACGGTCCCGGTGCGGATCGGCCCCGCCGGCCCCTACGCGAACGGCTGGTCGTCGCGGACGCTGCCGACCGCCCTGGCGCCGATCGCGTTCGTCACCGCGCCGGCCGTCCTCGCCGTGCCGCTGATCGTGCGGATGCGGCGGGCCGTCCACCGCCGGGGCCGGCGGCTCGCCGCCGAACTGCTCGCCGGGCCCGGCGCCCTCGTCGTCTCCCGCGACGCGGTCCGCCGCCCCGACGGGTCCCCGTACGCGACCCTGCGGCCCGTGCCCGCGCCCGTCCCCGGCCACCGCCGCCTCGACCTGCCCGGACGGCCCCGGCGCCCGCACCCGCCGGCGCCGGGGACCGCGCCGGGCCGCCCCGCCGCCGAGTTCGCGTCCCTCGACGACCCCGCCGGACGGACGCTCCTGTACTGCGAGCACCGCACCGACACCGAGTTCGAGCCCGAGATCGTCCTGCTCGACCCGTCGGGCGCGCCGCGGCTGCTCGTCCGCCGCGAGTCCCCGCACCCGCTCGCCTACCGGCTGCTGGACCCGTCCGGCGCCGACCTCGGCTCCGCCCGGACGGCCACCGGCATCGGCACGCTCGCCGTCCGCGACGCCGCCGGGACCCGCGTCGCCGCCGCGGGCCTCCGCGGCCGCGACTGGGTCCTGCGGGCCGACGCCACGGCGCCCGAGGCGCTGCGCGACGCCGCGCTCGTCCTCGTCCTCGCCCAGTTCCGCACCCACGACTTCACCTGACCGGAACCGGTCCCGCCCGCGCCCGTCGCCGCCCCTACGATTCCTGATCATGCTGTGGCGGCGGATCGTGATCTCGGTGGTGCTGGCGGCGGCGGTCGCTCTCGCGGTCTTCTGGCCGTCGGTGATGGTGTGGACGTACACCGCCGGGGAGAGGGCGGAAGGGACCGTCACGGTGTGCGACACCTACGCCACCGGTTCGAAGGGGGAGGGCCGGGAGGAGCGCTGCGAGGCCGCGTGGACGACCGAGAGCGGCGAGCCGGGCGAGGGCCACATCTACGGGCTCGACGTCGACACGCCCGACGGCACCCGCGTCGACCTGCGCATCGGCCCGATGGGGCCCTACGCGGGGCCCGTCACCGACCAGTACGCGTACTTCGGCCACGCCGTGATCCTGCTCGTGCTGGGCGGGCTGTGGTCGGCGCGGAGCGTGCGGCGGGTCGCGTCCGGCCGCGCCGCCGCCCGCGCGCTGCTGGACGCGCCGGACGGGACGAAGCTCGTCGTCACCCGCCGCAGGGCGACGGTCCCGGGCGGCGGCGCGCACGCGTCCCTGCACCGGGCCGAGGCCCCGGCCGGGTACGCCCATCCCCGGCCGCACCAGACCGAGATGGCGGAGATGAGGCTTTTCGTCGACGCCGCGTGGGTTCTCGGGAAGGTGTACGACCGGAAGGGATTCGCGGCCCTGCACGACGCCTCCGGACGGCCGCACCTGCTCGTCGCGCTCCCCGCCCCCCCCTGCTCAAGCCCGAGTACGTGCTGCTCGACACGTCCGGGAAGGCCCGCCTGATCATCGCGCGGACCGCCTGGAGCCCGCGCGCCTACACGCTGACCGGCCCGGACGGCGTGCGGCTCGGCGCGGCCGGGGTCCCGGCGGGGCGCGGGCCCGGCGTGCTGGAGGTCACCGGCGCCGACGGCGCCCGCGCGGCGACGGCGGCGTGCCGCGGACGGTCGTGGGTGCTGCACACGGAGCCGTCCGCGGCGCCGCTCCTGCGGGACGCGGCCCTCGTGATCGCCTTCCTCCAGCACCGCCTCGGCGACTGACGCGGGTCACCAGGGGCCGAAGGCGCGCTCCCCGTTCGCGGCGATGGCCGCGCACAGCTCGTCCACCTCGACGCCCTTGACCTCGGCCATCGCGCGGACGGTGTGCGGGATCAGGTACGACGCGTTCGGCTTGCCCCGGTGCGGGATCGGGGTGAGGAACGGCGCGTCGGTCTCGACGAGGAGCAGGTCGAGGGGCGCGACGCGCAGCGCCTCGCGGAGCGGCTCGGCGTTCTTGAACGTGACGTTCCCGGCGAAGCTCATCAGGTAGCCGCGCTCCGCGCAGACCTCCGCCATCGCGGCGTCACCGGAGAAGCAGTGGAAGACGACCGTGCCGGGCGCCCCCTCCTCCCGCAGGATCGCCAGGACGTCGTCGTGGGCCTCGCGGTCGTGGATCACGAGGGCCTTGCCGGTGCGCTTGGCGATGTCGATGTGCGCGCGGAACGAGCGGTGCTGGTCGGCCTTGGGCGCCCAGTCCCGGTAGTAGTCGAGGCCGGTCTCGCCGATGGCCCGCACCTTCGGGTGCGCGGCCATCGCCTCGATGTCGGCCAGGACGGCGCCGGAGATCCCCGTCGTCTCGTTCGGGTGGATCGCGACGCCCGCGTACACGTCGTCGAACTCGCCCGCGGCGTCCACCGCGAACCGGGACGACGGCAGGTCGCAGCCGATCGTGACGATGCGGGCGATGCCCGCCGCCTTCGCGGCGGCGAGCTGCTCGTCCACCGGCGTCTCGACGATGTCGAGATGGCAGTGGCTGTCGAAGACGTCCACGGGGAGGCGGTCGGGCAGCGGCGGGTACGACCGCGCCGCGTGCCCGCCCGTGCTCACGCGCCCTCCAGCCGGGCGAGCTCCTCGTCCACGATCGACTCGTCCAGCTTCTTGAACAGCGGCGCCGGCTTCGCCAGCGGGACGCCCGGCCGGATCGGCCGCGACTCCCAGCGGGCCTCGACGTCGTAGTCGCCCGTCAGGACGCGGTAGTCGGGGCCGCCGTCCTCCGAGACGTCGCGCAGCTCCGGCATGCCGCTCCACACGCCCTCGCCGCCGAGCATCTCGTACACCTTCTGCGACGAGTTCGGCAGGAACGGCGTGAGCAGCGTCTTCGCGTCGTCCACGACCTGGAGCGCGGTGTGCAGGATCGACTGGACGCGCGCCGGGTCGTCCTTCAGCTTCCACGGGGCCTGGTCCGACAGGTACTTGTTCGCGTCGCGGACGACGTCGAGCGCCTCGGTGATCGCGTTCTTGAACCGGGACCGCCCGAGCTCGGCGCCGACGGCGGCGAACGCGTTCCGGCTGCGCTCCATCAGCGCCCGGTCGGCGTCGTTCAGGTCGCCCGGCTCGGGGACCGCGCCGTAGTTCTTCGCGGCCATGTTCACCGAGCGGTTGACCAGGTTGCCCCAGGCCGCGACGAGCTCGTCGTTGTTGCGGCGGCGGAACTCCGACCAGGTGAAGTCGGTGTCCTGGTTCTCGGGCCCCGCGACCGCGACGTAGTAGCGCAGGGCGTCCACGTCGTAGCGGTCGAGGAAGTCCCTCACGTAGATGACGACCTGGCGGGACGAGGAGAACTTCCTGCCCTCCATCGTCAGGTACTCGGACGACACCACCTCGGTCGGGACGTTGAGCGCGCCCAGCGACCCCGGCGTCCCGTTCCTGCCGCCCTGCCCGCTGTAGCCGAACAGCATCGCGGGCCAGATCTCGGAGTGGAAGACGATGTTGTCCTTGCCCATGAAGTAGTACGACAGGGCGTCCGGGTCCTGCCACCAGCCGCGCCACAGCTCCGGGTCGCCCTGCCGCCGCGCCCACTCCACCGACGCGGAGAAGTAGCCGACGACCGCGTCGAACCACACGTACAGCTTCTTGTTCGGGTTGTCGCGCCAGCCGTCCAGCGGGATCGGGACGCCCCAGTCGAGGTCGCGGCTGATCGCGCGCGGCTGCAGGTCGTCCAGGAGGTTGAGCGAGAACTTCAGCACGTTCGGCCGCCACTGCCCCTGCTTGCCGCGCAGATAGTCGCCGAGGACGTCGGTGAACGCGGGCAGGTCGAGCATGAAGTGCTCGGTCTCGACGAACTCGGGCTTCTCGCCGTTGATCCGGCTCACCGGGTTGACCAGGTCGATCGGGTCGAGCTGGTTGCCGCAGTTGTCGCACTGGTCGCCGCGCGCGCCGTCGTACCCGCAGATCGGGCAGGTGCCCTCGATGTAGCGGTCGGGCAGGGTGCGCCCGGTCGACGGGGAGATCGCGCCCATCGTCTTCTTCGGGAAGATGTACCCGTTGTCGTACAGGCCCTTGAAGATCTCCTGGACGACCGCGTAGTGGTTCGCGGTCGAGGTCCGGGTGAACAGGTCGTACGACATGCCGATGCCGTGCAGGTCCTCCGCGATCACCGTGCTGTACCGGTCGGCGATCTCGCGGGGGGACACGCCCTCCTTGTCGGCCTGCACCTGGATCGGGGTGCCGTGCTCGTCGGTGCCGCTCACCATCAGGACCTTGTTGCCCGCCATCCGCTGGTAGCGGCTGAACATGTCGGCGGGCAGCGCGAAACCGGAGACGTGCCCGATGTGACGGGGCCCGTTGGCGTACGGCCAGGCGGGCGCGGTCAGGATGTGTCGGCTTGACGAGGACATGGAATCAAGGGTAGTCGCCGCGCGCCCTCGGAATCGCACGGTTATCCCCGGCGGCCCGCGGCAGTAGCCTGGTTCGGCGTTCCCGCCGCACGAACCGAACGACCCGAAGGCTGACAGCGACATGCCCCAGACGACGACAGGCGAGGCCGACCACCGGACCGCGGGCGACGCCGGGCCGTCCCGCCGTCCCGGCGCCCGGCTCGTCGCGCGCGTCCGCCGCACCCGGCGCGTCGTCTGGCTCGCCCTGCTCGTCTCCGCGGCCGCCGTCGGCGTCCAGTACGTCCTGATGACGCCGCCGCTGTACTTCGACCCGCACTACGTGTGGCTCGCGGCCCGCTCGTGGCCCGACATCCCGCTGACGCAGTGGCCGTTCGACGAGGTCCCGCACCAGGTCACCCGGATCGGCCTCGTGCTGCCCGCGCGGCTGGTCATGGTGCTCCTCGGGGACGGCCAGGCGGCGTACTTCGCCGTCGCGGCCCTGGGCGGCGCCGCGTTCTTCACCGGCACCTACCTGGTCGTCCGCGCCCTGTTCGGGGACGTCGCGGGCCTCGCGTCCGCCGCGGTCCTGCTGGTGCACCCGTTCTTCACGCTGACGAACCCGTACGGGCAGGAGATCACCTGGTCGACGGGCGTGGTGCTGCCCGACATGCCGGGCGCCGGGCTGTTCGCGCTGGGGATGGCGGCGCTGGTCGTCGCGAGCCGGCGGGCCGGGCGCGTCCAGACCCGGTGGCTGGTCGCGGCGGGGCTGCTCATGGCGTCGGCGTTCCTCGTCCGCGAGTTCCTGGCGTTCCTGTTCCTCGCGATCCCGGCCTACCTGGCGCTGCTGCGGATCCCGTGGCGGCGCAACATCACGGTCGGGCTCCCCATGCTGGGCGTGCTGGTGTTCAACCTCGTGCACAACCAGATCGTGTGGGGTTCGCCGCTCGCCGGGCTGACGTCGGCCGCGACGCACGGCGGCAAGTCCCGCGACTACGTGACGCGCGAGCTGGCGGCCCGCTCGTTCCTGCGCGCCATGCACGACTGGCACCCGCTCGGGACGGTGTTCGTCGCGGCGCTCGCGCTGACGATCGTCGGCTGGGCCGTCACCCGCGACCGGCGCCTCGCGCTCGTCCTCGTCTGGTTCGGCGTCCTCGCCGTCCCGCTCACGGTGTGCGCGGGCGTCCTGGACCCGAACGACATCAAGCTCCGCGCGTGGCTCGTCCGGTACTGGTTCGCCGTCATGCCGGCGCTGCTGGCGGGCGGGTTCGGCTCCCTCATCCTGCTGTACCGGACGGTCCCGCGGGCGTGGACCGCGCGGCTGCGGCTCCGGGCCGCGGCGGCCGTCGCCGCGGCCGGGCTCGGCGCCGCGTACGCGGTCGCGGCGGTCCAGGCCGTCCCGAGCCTGCCCCGCGACAAGGCGTGGAGCGAGCTGCGCGGCCACCTCGCCGCCCACGACGCCGACATCGACCTGATCGTCACCGACCGGCGGCTCGCGCAGACCCTCGTCTTCTACACGAAGGACGTGTGGGGCGGCCGCACCTGGCACGGCGAGATCCGCGACTGGCCGCACTACTCGCCGCAGGTGCCGCGCACCGCCTACGAGGGCCCCCTGCTGTACACCCGGTGGCGCGGCATGGAGTCGCAGATCGGCTACGGCTGGGCGCCGTCCCCCGCCGAGGGCTGGACCCCGATGTGGAAGTCGTCGGACGGCGTCCTGGAGCTCTGGAACCCGCCCGCCGGGTAGCACCGCCGCTCGCGGGCGGGCCGCCCGCCCGGCGCGTCAGCCGCGCGCCCAGGCGACCCAGTTGCCCCGGGGGGTGCGCCGGCTGTCGACGATCTCCCAGCCGGACGGGGCGCCGCCGGGCCAGGAGTCGGCGGCGGGGACGCCGCCGGGCCAGTTGAGGACGATCATGTCGGCGTCCTGCGGCGGCGGCGTCCAGCGGGAGTCGAAGAGGGTGCCGTCGCTCCACCAGGCCCAGTAGTACTGCGAGAGCCGCGTCGTCCAGGGGACGTTCCAGTCGACGGCGATCGTGCCCCGGCCGCGCAGGTCGACGCTGCCGCGCAGGTCGGTCTCGGCGGTCTGCTCCGCGACGAGCGGGCGGGCGATGCGGTCGACGGCCGTGACCGTCGTCGCGAGCGCGACGGCGGCGAGCAGCGCGGCGAGGACGGGCGGGCCGTGCCGGGGCAGCAGGACGGCGGCGGTCCCGGCGGCCAGGATCCCGAGGCCCGCGAGGGTGGCGCGCCAGAGGTGGAAGGAGTCCCAGTCCCAGGTGAGGAACGACGTCTCCGGGAAGTCGTAGATCGTGAACGTGTAGTCGCTGAGCAGGTCGCCCGCGTACCACTGGACGACGCCCGCGGCGGCGACCGCCGTCACCGCGGCCGCCGCCGCCGCGGCCGCCAGGGTCCGGCGGGGGACGCGCAGCAGGACGGCGACGCCCGCCATGAACAGCACCGGCGTCACGCACGCCAGGTAGCGCCCGTACACGTAGTTGCCGACGCGGTACTCGACGGGCAGCGCGGCGGACGTCGCGAGCGCGATGCCCGCGACGGTCGCGAGGACGGCCAGGGCGAGCACCCGCACCGGCACCGCGACGTCCCGGCGCACGACCGCGTACGCGGCGGCGGCGAGGCCGACCGCGGCGACACCGCCGGTCGCGACGGCCTGGTACCAGACCTGCCCGGTCGCGAGCGACGCCGTCCAGCCCCAGCCGTCCGCGGTGGTGAGCCGCTCGACGAGGTTGCCGCCCAGGTCGTTGTCGCCCGCCGGGTACAGGTGCGGGAGGACGACGAGGCGGTTCAGCAGCGCCCCGGCGAGGACCGCGGCGGCCGCGGCGGCCCCGGCGAGGATCGTCGCGCGCCACGAGCGGCGGCGCAGCAGCGCCCCCGCCAGCAGGACGACCCCGTGGACGACGAGCAGGACCGCGCCCCGGCTGTGCGAGGCGTACGCGAACCCGACGAGCAGCGACGCGCCCGTCCCGCACAGGGCGAGCCGGACGGCGGGGCCGCGGCCGCCGCCGTCCCGCGCCGGGTCCCGCGGGGCCGCGAGCCACGCGTGCGCGAGCAGCAGCCAGCCGACGACGACCACCGGCAGGATCGCGTCGGTGAGGACGAACAGCGAGTAGAACAGCACGCCCGGCAGCAGCGCGGCGGCGTGCGCGAACAGGTAGGCGGGCCGCGCGGCGACCGACAGCCGGCGCAGCAGCAGGAACGCCAGCGGCAGCATCGCGGCGCTGATCAGGGCGTTGATGACGAGCGCGCCCCGGTACACGGTGACCGGGTCGTCCGCCCAGAACGCCGGGAGCAGCAGCAGCGGGTACCCGGCGCGGTAGACGGTCCCGTACGACATGTCCGCGTCGGGGCCGCCGGTGAGGACGCGCGCGGCGAACAGGTACCCGGACTCGTCGGGCGTCGCGACCGGGATCGTCTGCCCGGACGCCAGCCACACCCGCAGCCCGACCTGCGCGAGCCACCCGAGGACGAACGCGAGGGCCCAGCGGCGCCGCGCGCGGCGCGCCCCCTCGGCGTCCGGCGGGGCGGCCGCGCCGGACGAGCGGCGCGTGACGGTCAGCGCGCCCTCCGGCTTCATGGACGTCCCGCCTCCCGGCCGGTGCCGGGCGGGGGCGCTTCGGCCGGAGAACGGTTGCTCGGGTGAGGAAGGTCCATGGCCGTCCCAGCCTGTCACAGTACGGGCGGGGGCACGGCCCCGGTCCGGAAAACGCTCAGCCGGTTCACCGGGCGCGTTGAGCGGACGTTCAGGTTCCGCGGTCCGGCCGGGGCGGGGCCGGGGTCAGCCGGACGTCTCGGCGTCCGCGTCCTCGGCGCCGTCCTTCGCGGCGGCGGCGCCGGTCGCGGCGGGCTCGGGCTCGGCGGCGCGCTCGGCCTCCCGGCGGCGCTCCTCCTCGACCCGGTGCGCGGCGGCGTCGACGACGCCCGCGGCCTCCGCGGCGGCGTCCGTCATCGGCGGGTGCTGGCGGCGGCGGATGCCGAGGATGCTGATGAACGCGGTCCCGAACAGCGCCTGGAGGCTCATGACCAGCGCGGTCGCGGCGGGGACGACGATGCGCAGCGACTCGCGCGGGTCCAGCTCGCCGAAGTCGTTGACGCGCCAGTGCAGCAGGGACGCGACGAGGCCGGCGAGGCCGGCGACGGCGAGCAGCCCGGCGACCAGCAGGCCCCGTTCGAGGCTCCACCAGTTGATGAGGCGCTTCACCCGCCGGTCGTCCGGCAGGAAGCCCTCCTGCATCGCGTAGACCTTCGTGAGCACCGCGAACACCACGGCCTGGAAGCCGATCACCATGGCGGCGCCCGCGCCGACGAGGGTGTCGACGTCGAACGCGACCTCCCCGACGGTCACCGGACCGGTGGAGAGCGCGATCCCGGCGATCAGTCCGAGCGTCATAAAGACGAGACCGGGGATGAGGAAGAGCCAGCGGGGGCTGTAGAGCATGAGGAAGCGCAGATGACGCCAACCGTCGCGCCAGGTGTTGAGATGCGGGGCGCGGGTCCGCCCGTCCGGCGACAGGGTCGTCGGGACCTCGCGGATGTCGTAGCCCTGCAGGGTCGCCTTGACGACCATCTCGCTGGCGAACTCCATGCCGCCGGTCTGCAGGCCGAGCCGCATGATCGACTCCTTGTTGAAGGCGCGCAGCCCGCAGTGGAAGTCGCCGATCTTGGCGCGGAAGAACAGCCGCCCGATGAAGCTCAGCACCGGGTTGCCGAGGTAGCGGTGCAGCGGCGGCATGGCGCCGGGGGCGATGCCGCCCTTGAACCGGTTGCCCATGACGAGGTCGGCGCCGTCGCGCAGCTCGTCCAGGAACGGGCCGAGGGTGGTGAAGTCGTAGGAGTCGTCGGCGTCGCCCATCGCGACGTACCGGCCGCGCGCCGCGGCGATCCCGCCCATGAGCGCGTTGCCGTACCCCTTGTCGGCGACGGGGACGACGCGCGCCCCCGCGTCCCGGGCGAGCTGCTGGCTGCCGTCGGTGCTGCCGTTGTCGGCGATGACGACCTCGCCGTCGATGCCGTTCTCCTCGAGGAAGCCGACCGTCTTGCGGACGCAGGTCTCGATGGTCTCGGCTTCGTTCAGGCACGGCATCACTACGGAGAGTTCCACGTGATCTCCTTCGTTACCCCAGTGACCGTCTGCGGTGCGTTCGACTACCCTCTTGATTTCCCGCGCTCGGCCTTTTCGTTCCTGCATGATGCCTGCCGAGGGCGGGTCATGATGGCGGGTCTCAGGAAGACCACCCGTATCGTGTTGCGCGTTCGCAACCGAACAACCCCCTCCGCCACGGTCGTGGGCGGCAGGCTAGGTCGTCAAGCATACGGGCACGGCGGCAGGGAAAGGGTGTGTCGGCTGTGACGCGCACCGGAGACGGCCGTACGACCGGACCGGGTGCCCGACGGCTAAGGGGAGGTACGCCAGTGGCGGGTCGAGCGCCGCGCGACACCGGACGGGACGAGTCCGTCCGGGGCGACGAGCACGGCCTCGGAGCGGGCGCGGGCGAGTCCGTGACCGGCGGAAACGGCGCCGGACGGACGAGCGGGCGGCGCGCCGCGCGCGGCGCCGCGGGGGCCGGCTCGGGCGGCGACACGCCGACGGGCGCGACGTCCGCCCCGGCTCCGGACGGAACGCGCGGCGGCGCGCCGGAGGCGGCGGCGGATCCGCCGGACAGCGGCGCCGACACGCCGGACGACGGCGATTCGGCCCGTCCGAAAACCGGTTTCGGGCTGTGGCCGCTGATCCGCAGGCACCCGACGTTCAGTGTGATCATTGTCATGGGGGCGCTGCTCCGGCTGACGGCGATGGCCGGCTTCCGCCCGGTCATGTTCTTCAACGACAGCTTCGACTACCTGCACGTCGCGATGGAGCCGTACCCGCACCCGCTGCGGCCCGACGGCTACGGGTTCCTGCTGATCCTGCTGAAGCCGTTCCACAGCTTCGCGCTGGTGGCGGGCGTCCAGCACCTGATGGGCCTGGCGATGGGCGTGATGATCTACGCCCTGCTGCACCGCCGGTTCCGGCTGCCCGGCTGGGGCGCGGCGCTCGCGGCGGCGCCCGTCCTGCTCGACGCGTACCAGATCCAGCTCGAGCACCTCCTGCTGTCCGACACGCTGTTCGCGTTCCTGGTGATGTCGGCGGTGACCCTGCTGCTGTGGCGGGACCGCCCGAGCTGGAAGATCGCGGCGGCGGTCGGACTGATCGTCGGGTTCTCGTGGCTGACCCGGACGGTCGGCATGCCGGTCCTCATCGGCGTGCTGACGTACATGCTGATCCGGCGGAGCGGCTGGAAGATCATGGCGGTCACCGCGGTCGCCTGCATGCTGCCCGTCCTGTCGTACATGAGCTGGTACAAGGCCGAGACCGGCAAGTTCGCGATGACCGAGAGCACCGGGATCTTCCTGTACGCCCGGGTCTACAAGTTCGCCGACTGCCACGAGATCCCGGACCTGCCCGTCCGCCAGTACCCGCTGTGCACCGAGCCGGAGAACCGGCTGCCGAAGTCGCAGGACGGCATCTGGAACAGCGCGTCGCCGCTGAACCGCTACCCCGGCCAGCGGTTCAGCCCCGAGAACAACGAGCTGGCGAACGACTACGCGAAGCGGGCCATCACCAACCAGCCGGTCGACTACGCGAAGGTCGTCCTCGGCGACTTCTTCCGCGTGTTCCAGTGGGAGCGCACCGTCTTCCCCGACCCCGCGACCTACGGGCAGTACGAGTTCTGGTCCGACCGCGACGGCAACCCCCGCCCGCTGCCGAACTGGCGGATGGACGGCGACTCGGTCGCCGCCGCCGAGGCCAACGAGTACGAGGACGGCAACGCCGAGACCCGCACCGTGGAGCCGTTCGCCGGGGTGATCCGCGGCTACCAGGACGTCTTCTACCTGCGCGGCACGATGGTCGGCGGCATCCTGCTGATCGGCCTCGCCGGGCTGGTGCCGCTGTGGCGGCGCCTCGGCGGCCGCGCGTTCCTGCCGTGGACGCTCGCGACGGGCCTGCTGCTCGCCCCCGCCGCGACCGCCGAGTTCGACTACCGGTACGTCCTGCCCGCCGTGCCGCTCGCCGCGCTCGCCGCCGGGATGGCGTTCACCCCGGAGGTGCGCCAGGCCGTCCGCGGCGGCGGCCGCCGGCTGCGCCGCCTCGGCCCCGGCGGCACCGCCGCGCCCGTCCCGGCGCCCGGCGAGCGCGTCGAGGAGAAGGTCCCGGAGGTCGCCGCCCGCTGACGCCGGCTACCAGGCGTGGATGCGGCGCAGGTGGTAGACGAGCGCCACGTCCGGGTTGGCGCGGGCCTTCGGGATCTCGGCCACCCGGGGGCGGGGCGCGGAGAGCGCCTTGACGTTCTGGCTCTGGCACCCGGGGCAGGCCCGGTCGACGGCCCACGGTGTCGTGCACGGCTGCCCGTCGCGCTCGTAGATCACGAACTCGATGCCGTGCCCGTCGCCGAAGTGGCGGATGTCGATCTGCTCGTCCCAGGTCGCCGAGCAGCACAGGCACTCGAACGTCCACACCTCACGGCTGGACCATGCGTCTCGCACGACCTTCACCCCCTCCGAGCGGCGCCGGTTCACCCTTTCCATGGTGACTCCCGCCCGACGCCCAACACAGGGTCTCGTGCCCGGAAAATCCGTTTATGGACCGTTCCCGTGGGTGATGATTACCTGTCACCCGCGGCACGGGCGCGCACGACCGCGTCGTAGACGACGGCGCGCGGGACGCCGTTCTCCTTCGCGATCTCCGCGACGGCCCGGTTCCGGCGCGTCCCGGCGGCCTCGCGGGCGGCGACGGCGGCGGCCAGGTCGTCCGGGTCGGTGAGCCCGGCGGGCTCGGGGGCGCCCCCGACGACGACGGTGATCTCGCCGCGCACGCCGTCCCGCGCCCAGGCGGCGAGGTCGCCGAGGGGGCCGCGGCGAACCTCCTCGTAGGTCTTGGTCAGCTCGCGGCACACGGCGGCCGGACGGTCCGCGCCGAAGGCGGCGGCCATCGCGTCGAGAGCCGCCGCGATCCGGTGCGTGGACTCGAAGAACACCATCGTGCGCGGCTCGTCGGCGAGCGCGGCGAACCGGCGGGCCCGCTCGCCGTCCTTGCGCGGCGGGAAGCCCTCGAAGCAGAACCGGTCGGTGGGCAGGCCGGACAGGACGAGCGCGGTGGTGACGGCGGACGGGCCGGGCAGCACGGTGAGCGGGACGTCCGCGGCGACGGCCGCGCGGACCAGCCGGTAGCCCGGGTCGGACACCCCGGGCATCCCCGCGTCGGTGATGACCAGGACGTCCCGTCCGGCGAGGAGGTCGGCGAGCAGTTCGTCCGCGCGGGCCTTCTCGTTCTGGTCGAAGTACGACACGACGCGCCCGCCCACCTCGACGCCGAGGTCGCTCGCGAGGCGGCGCAGCCGCCGGGTGTCCTCGGCCGCGATCACGGGCGTGCCGGCGAGCGCCGCACGGAGCCGGGACGAGGCGTCCTCGGGCCGTCCGATCGGCGCGGCGGCGAGCAGCAGGGTTCCCGTCACGCGCCCATTGTCCCACCGGCCCCGGCCCGTCCGGGTCGGCCGAGCCGATCACGACCGCCCGTACGATGGTCGCCATGGCGACGACGGAACTGCCGCCCGCCCCGGCCCGCGCGGTCCGGCGGCGGCCGCTCTCCCTGCGGGAGTGGCTCGCCCCGGGGATCCCGGGCAGCGCGCCGCTGAGCTGGGTCGGCCCGCTGCTGATCACCGCGTTCGCCGGGATCCTGCGCTTCTACCGGCTGGGCCAGCCCGACGCGATCGTCTTCGACGAGACGTACTACGCCAAGGACGCGCTCGCCCTGCTGGAGTTCGGCTGGGAGCACAACACCGTCGAGAACGCCGACAAGCTGCTCATCGCCGATCCGAACGCCGACATCTGGGCGAACGGCCCCGCGTTCGTCGCGCACCCGCCGTTCGGCAAGTGGATGATCGCGGTCGGCGAGTGGATGTTCGGCGCGACGCCGGTCGGCTGGCGGTTCATGCCCGCGCTGCTCGGCACGCTGTCGGTGCTGATCCTGTGCCGGGTGGCGCGCCGGATGACCGGGTCGACGCTGCTGGGCTGCGCGGCCGGGCTGCTGCTGGCGGTGGACGGCCTGCACTTCGTCACGAGCCGCGCCGCGCTGCTGGACGTCTTCGTGATGTTCTGGATCCTCGCCGGGTTCGCGTGCCTGGTGAACGACCGCGACCGGTCGCGGCGCCTGCTCGCCGAGAAGATGGAGCAGAGGTACACGTCTCCGTACGGCCCGTTCCTGCTGCACGGGTGGCGGTTCGGCGCGGGGATCTGCCTCGGCCTGGCGGTCGCGGTGAAGTGGACGGGCCTGTTCTACATCGCCGTGTTCGGGATCATGGTCGTGCTGTGGGACTACGGCGCCCGCCGCAAGGCCGGGGTCCGGCGGCCGATGGCGGGGGCGCTGCTGCTGGAGTCGGCGCCGGCGTTCGCGCAGCTCGTCCTGGTCGGGCTCGTCACCTACCTGGCGACGTGGTGGGGGTGGATCTTCCGTCCGGGCGGCTGGGGGCGCGGCGAGGTCGCGTCGATCGCGCCGCTGCGCCCCTTCGAGGCCCTGCCGGACCTGTGGCACTACCACTCGGAGATCTTCAAGTTCCACACCGGGCTGGACGCCGAGCACCCCTACCAGTCGTGGCCGTGGGGCTGGCCGATCCTGAAGCGCCCGGTGGCGTTCTTCTACACCGAGCCGGAGAACGCGTGCGGGGCGGGCGAGCGCTGCTCCCGCGAGATCCTCGGGATCGGGACGCCCGCGCTGTGGTGGGGCGCGCTGGCCGCGCTGGCGGCGCTGGTGTTCGTGTGGCTCATCCTGCGCGACTGGCGGGCCGGGGCGATCATCGCCGGGTTCCTCGCCGGGTGGGTCTCGTGGTTCCCGTCGGCGTTCTCCGACCGGACGATGTTCCTGTTCTACGCGACGCCGCTGGTCCCGTTCATGGTGCTGGCGATCGTCCTGGTCCTGGGCTACCTGATCGGCCCCGCGAGACCCCCGGGCGTCCCCGCGGCGCCGCGCCCCGACGCCGTCCGCGACGCCGAGACCTATCCCGACCACGCGTACGCGGCCGAGGGGCAGGGGGTCGACCTGCGCAAGGGCGGCGCGCACGTGCCCGCCCCGGAGGGGCGCGTCCCGGTGGCGGGGGCGCGGCGGCTGGTCGGGGCGGCGGCCGCGGGCGCGTTCGTCCTCGTGGTGCTGGCGAACTTCGCGTACTTCTATCCGATCCTGTCCGCCGAGACCCTCCCGTACGACGACTGGCACGCCCGCATCTGGTTCGGCAGCTGGGTCTAGCCCGCGACGGGCTCCGGGACGGCGGGCGCCTTCGCGGGGCGCAGCGCCCTGGCGCCCAGCAGGCAGATCGCGAGGGCGAGCACGCCGCCGATCCCGGCCCCGGCGAACGCGCCGGGGACGCCGGCGAGGTCCTGCCCGAAGCCGGACACCGCCGAGCCGAGCGCGCCGCCCGCGCCGACGGCGGCGACGACCCACGCGAACGCCTCGGTGACGGTGCCGGCCGGCGCGAGCCGGTCGACGAGCGAGAAGCTGCAGGCCAGCACGGGGGCGAGGAAGACGCCGCTGAGGAACGCGAGCACCGACATGGCGGCCGTCCCGGGCGCGAGGACGAGCGGCGCGTACCCGAGCGCGAGCGCGGCGAGCAGCCACGGCAGCCTGCGGTGCGGCTCGCCCGCCCAGTGCCGCGCGCCGTAGACGAGCCCGCCGAGCAGGGCGCCGCCCGCCATGCAGGCGAGCAGGATCCCGGACGCGGCGTCGCTGCCGTGCCGCTCGGCGTACGCGACGACGGCGACCGCGTAGACGCCCAGCGCGATCCCGGCGCAGGCGAGCGAGACGAGCAGGACGCGGAGGCCGGGCGAGCGCAGCGGGCCCGCCCAGTCGGCGGCGCGGGGCTCGCCGCGCCAGCGGCGCGAGGGGCCGGAGAGCGCGACGACGAGCGTCCCGGCGATGCCGAGCACGCCCGTCAGGACGAGCGCGGACTCGGTGTTGAGCGCGGCCGCCGCGACGACGAGCAGCGGCCCGACCGTGAACAGGATCTCCTGGGCCGCCGCGTCGAGCGCGTAGGCGGCGTCGACCTGCTCCGGGCCGTCCAGGACGTCCGGCCAGAGCGCGCGCAGCCCGGCCTCCAGCGGCGGGGTCGCGAACCCGGCGAGGACGACCGCGGCGATCGACACCGGCAGCGGGTCGGCGCCGGCGAGCGCGAGCAGCACGAACCCGGCGGCGGACGCGCACGCGGCGGGCAGCAGCACCCGGCCCTGCCCGTACCGGTCCATGGCGCGCCCGAGGACGGGCTGGCCCGCGGCGGTCGAGAGCCCGAGGAGGGCCGACAGCGTTCCCGCGAGCGGGTAGCCCCCGTCGTCCGCCCGGACGTGCAGCACCACCGCCAGCATCCCCATGCCGTTCGGCAGCCGCCCCAGCAGCGTTCCCCCGAGCAGCCGCGCCGCGTGGCGCCGCCGCAGGAACTGGACATAGCCGCGCATCAGCGCCCCCGTCGTTCAGTCATACGTAGTACTAGCCGCAGTCATACGTACCATGTCGGCCCCCGATCGCTCTAGCGCGTCCCGCAGATGTGTCCCGGCGGCAAGCTCGCCATGGCGCGCGGGCCCGTCCGATACCGATCACGTGCAGCCAGGTACGAGAACAGCGGCGACCAGGTACCACGTCCCGCGCACGCGCCGCTTCCCGTCCTGATCGGGCGCCTCCCGGTCGGGCGCCTCGCGCTCGTTCGCCTCGCCCACCGGACGCCACCCGCCTTCCCGCATCGGCGATCTGGTCCGATGATCGCGCGCGTCTCTGCCGCTTTCCACGCAAAAATCACGTTCGGCGAGAAACCGGCAACGGGCGACGGCTCGTGGCGAGTCCGGCGAATCGCCGCCACGGCGAACGTCCTGCGGCCGTAGTCTGTTCTCTCGTTCCGGGTGCGGCGACGAGGAGGGTCCAGTGCCGGCGACCAGCCGTCCCACCAGCAAGGACGTGGCTCAGGAGGCCGGTGTCTCGCAGTCCACCGTCTCGCTCGTGATGGGCGGGAAGTGGACCGGCCGGGTCTCCCCCGCGACCGTGCGCAGCGTGCACGAGGCCGCCGAGCGCCTCGGGTACCGGCCCAATCCGGCCGCCCGGAACCTGCGGCTGGGGACGACCCGCACCGTCCTGCTGATGGTGCCGACGCTGACCGCGCCGTTCTTCGGCCCGGTCTACACGGGCGCGGCGCGGGTCGCGACGAGCCACGGCTTCGGGGTCGTGGTGTCGACGTGGCCGGACGAGCGGAACGCGCCGGACGGCCCGTTCGCCGCACCGCACGAGATGATCGACGGGATCCTGGCGTCGTCGCTGGAGGCCGCCCGGTTCGGCGACGAGGCGCTCGCCGGGTTCGCGGGCACCCCGGCGGTGATGCTCGACAGCGGCCCGCAGGGCGACGTCCCGACGGTCGACTTCGGGGTCGCGGACGGCATGCGGGCCATCGCCCGGCACCTGGCGGCGCTCGGGCACCGCCGGTTCGGGCACGTGGCCGCGGGCGTCGACCAGTGGACGTTCCACGCGCGCGCGCAGGCCCTTGCGGACGTCGTCCGGGACGTGCCGGGGGGCGCGCTGCTGCGGGAGAGGTGCGAGATCGACGTCGCGTCGGCGAAGGAGGCGGCGGGGCGGCTGCTGGCCCGCCGGGACCGGCCGAGCGTGCTCGTGTGCGACGACGACCTCATCGCGGCGGGCGCGTACAAGGCGGCGCGGGCGCGGGGGCTGGCGGTCCCGGACGAGCTGTCGGTGACGGGGTTCGACGACGTGCTGCTCGCGACGGCGCTGGAGCCCGAGCTGACGACCGTCCGGCTGCCCGCGGAGGAGCTGGGCGCGCAGGGCATGGCGGCGCTGCTGGAGCTGCTGGCGGGGACGCGCCCGGAACCGCGCGTGCTTCCGGGCCGGCTGGTCGTCCGCGGCTCCACCGCACCTCCCCACCAGGGCTGATATTGCAACGCATATGGCTTTTCGTCCAATATCAATATTGGACATGGCCGCCCTGCCTTTGATCTTCTCTGCGTCATGCGACTTTCGACATTCCGATTCCGGAGGGCGACCGGTGCGGCCGCCCTGTCCCTCGCCGTTCTCGTCGCGGGCGCCGGCTGCGGCGGCGCGGACCCGGCCCCCCGCGCCGCGGCGCCGCAGAGCGGCGTCTCCGCGGTCGCGCCGCCGCGGCCCGCACCGTCCCAGACCGAGGTCGGCAAGCGGCTCCACCGGCTCGAGGCGGAGCGGAACCTGCGCATCGGCGCCTACGCGATCGACCCCGCCACGGGCGCGTTCGTGTCCCACCGCGCCGACGAGCGGTTCCCGTACACGTCCACGTTCAAGGCGATCGCCTGCGGCGGCGTGCTGCAGAAGGCCCGGACGTCCGACCCCGGGCTGATGGAGCGCGTCATCCGCTACACCGAGGACGACCTCGTCGACTGGTCGCCCGTCACGGAGGACCACGTCGGCACGGGCATGACCGTGTCGGCCCTGTGCCACGCGGCGATCACGCAGAGCGACAACACCGCCGGGAACCTGGTGATGAAGCAGCTCGGCGGCCCGGCCGGCCTCACCCGCTTCTTCCGCTCGCTCGGCGACGGCGCCAGCCGCGCCGACCGCTGGGAGACCGCGCTGAACGACTGGAAGCCGGGCGAGCGGCGCGACACGACCGTCCCGAGCACGTGGGCCGCGAACCTGCACAAGCTGACGGTCGGGGACGCGCTCGTCCCGGAGGACCGCGAGCAGCTCATCGCGTGGATGAAGGCCAACACGACCGGTGACAAGCGGATCCGCGCGGGCCTCCCCGACTCCTGGACGATCGGCGACAAGACCGGCACCGGCGGCGTCTACGGCAACGCCAACGACATCGCGGTGGCGTGGCCCGAGCCGGGCCGCGACCCGCTGGTCATGGTGATCATGACGACCGCGAAGAAGGAGGACGCCGAGGCCGACGACGCCGCGGTCGCCGAGACCGCGGCGATCCTCGCGCGCGGCCTCGGCCACCGGGTCGGCTAGAGCCCGTTCAGGAACTTCGCCGCGACGGGGGCGGCGGCCTGGGCGCCCTCGCCGCCGCCCTCCACCACCACCGCGAACGCGACGTCCTCGCGGTAGCCGATGAACCAGGCGTGGGCGGGCGGGTTCTCGCCGGAGCCGTACTCGGCGGTGCCCGTCTTGCCCGCCGTCCCGGACGGGAAGTCCACGCCGGACGCCGTGCCCTCGCTGACGACCGCGGGCATCAGCGCGTGCAGGGCCTTCTTCACCGCGGGCTCCAGCTCCTGCGGCGCCGCGGGCTTCTTGCCCCCGGCGTCCAGGGCCTGCGACGCCAGTTCGGCGGAGACCAGGCGGGGCGAGCGCCACGTGCCGTCGGCGGCCGCCGCGGCGACGCCCGCCATGTTGAGGGGGCTGGTCAGCACCTTGCCCTGCCCGAAGGACGCGGACGCGAACGCGGTCTCGTCCGCGTTCTTCGGGAAGGACGCGCGGACGGCCGGCAGCCCGGCGATGATCGGCGCGTTGAAGCCGAACTGCTCGGCGACCTCGGTGAGCCGCTCCTCCCCCAGCTCGTCGACCGCGAGCCGCGCGAACGTCGTGTTGCACGAGTGCGCGAACGCGTCGCGGAACGGGACCGTCCCGAAGTCCTCGTACTGGTAGTTGTGGAACTCGCGGCCGCCGACGTTGGTCGTGGCGGGGCAGGCGACGCGGGAGTCCGCCGACAGCCCGCCCGCGACGAGCGCGGCGGCGGTGACGACCTTGAACGTCGAGCCGGGCGGGTAGGCGCCCATCAGCGCGCGGTTGTAGCCGCCGGGCTTGTTCGCCACGGCGAGGATCTCCCCGGTGGACGGGCGCAGCGCGACCAGCGACGCGGGCTCGGTCACCCCGGACAGCGCTTCGCTCGCGGACGCCTGCATCGCCGGGTCGATCGTCGTCCGCAGCGGCTCGCCGTCCTCGCCGCCGAACCGCTGGAGCGTCTTGACGACCTTGGTTTCGGCGCCGTCCTGCTCTCCGCCCTCGACGATCTGGACGGCGAGCGCGGGCGATCCCGCGAGGCGCTTCTCGTACTGCTGCTGCAGGCCGCTCGTCCCGACGGAATCGCCCTCCTGGTAGGGGGCGCCCATCTTCTGCGCGCTTTCGGCGGACGCGGCGCCGACCGTCCCGGCGAGCTGCCGCGCCGACCCGGACTCCGAGGCGGTGAGGCTGCTGCCGTCGGCGGCCAGGACGTCGGCGCGCTGCGGGAACGCGCGGGCGGCGCGGAGGCGCTGCCCGTCCTTGAGCTCGGGGTGCAGGAGCCGCGGCGACCAGCGGACGAGCCATTCGCCGTCCTGCTCGGTGAGCGGCAGCGTCCCGGTGTAGGACCAGACGCGGCCGCCGGACAGCGTCAGCTCGGCCCGGTAGGACCCTCCGGCGCGGCCGTCCTTCGCGTCGCCGACGGACGCGACGGTGTAGCGCTGCTCCGTCACGCCCAGGTCGTCGTGCATGCGGGTGAGCCGTTCGGCGAAGTCGGCGGGCGGCCGGTGGGTGAGGGCCTGCATGGCGGCGTGGTCGCCGCCGCTCCAGGCGGCGAGGAACTCCTCCGCGGCGGCGTCGGGGTCGTCTCCGGACCGGAGCCACCACACCGCACCCGCCCCCGCGAGCACGACCGCGACCGCGACCGCGGCGGCCGTCACCACTCGGGTTCGGTGCATCCGTCACTCTCCTTCCCTGGCGACGAATGTATGTCGTCGCCGCTCGTGAACGCCCCAAGAACAGCAGCCGACCAGCGGAAAGTCCAAGATTGATATCAATGTCACAGGCATATCGGAAGTGATATCGTTGCCGGTCGTGAACGTCGTGGGGCATTTGCACTGCTTCGTCATCGTCGCCGAGGAACTGCACTTCGGCCACGCGGCGGAGCGGCTCGGCATAGCGCAGCCGCCGCTGAGCCAGCGGATCCAGCGACTGGAGAAGGAACTCGGAGTGCGGCTGTTCGACCGGACGAGCCGGAAGGTGGAGCTCACGGCGGCGGGGCGGCTCCTGCTCGACGACGCCCGTGACATCCTCTCCCGCGTGGAACGCGTCTACGACCTCGCCGAACGGGCGCGGCGCGGCGAGATCGGCACCGTCCGGGCCGGGCTGCCGAGCGACCTCGGCGGCCCGCCGGTCGCCGCGCTGATCGCCGCGTTCCGGGAGCGCCGCCCCGACCTGCGCCTCGAACTGCGGGAGATCTCCACCGCCGAGCAGATCGGCGCGCTCGCCGACGGGACGCTCGACGCGGGCGTCGTCCGGCACCCCTGCGACGCCCGCGACCTGGAGCTCGGTCCGCTGCTCGGCCAGCCCGTCGGGGTGCTGCTGCCCGCCGGCGCCGACCTCGCGGACGCCGCCGAGGTGCGGCTGCCCGACCTCGCCGGCCGCGACCTCGTGACGTTCCCCCGCGACGAGGCGCCCGGCGCCCACGACGACCTGCTCGCCGGCTGCCGCCGGCACGGGTACGCGCCGCCCGCCGTCCACGAGGCGCGGCACCCCCAGTTCGCGCTCGGGCTCGTCCTCGCCGGGACGGCCGTCGCGTTCGTCCCCCGCACCGCCGACCCCGGCGGCGGGGCGGTGTGGCGGCCCCTGCACGGCGAGCCGCTGACCTGGCGGACGTCCTGCGCGTGGCGGCGCGCCGCCGACCCCGAGCACGCGCGGGCGATCGCCGACTTCACCGCCGTCGCCACCGCGGTGCTGCGCCGGGAGGCCGGGATGGCGCCGCTGGACGCCGCGCCCGCCCCCGCCCGCCGCGTGCTGCGCCCGTCCTCGGGGTTCCTGGCGTGACCCGCGGGACGGCCGGGACGGCCGGGGTGACCGCGTGGATCGAGGCGGCGTTCCGCGACGCCGGGGTGACCGGGCACTGCCACGCCGTCGACGTCGACACCGGACGGGACGTCGGCGTCCGCGCGGGCGAGCCCGTGGTGCTCGCGTCGGTGTTCAAGGTGCCGCTGCTGGTCGCGTTCCACCGCCGCGTCGCGGCCGGAACCCTCGACCCGACCGAGCCCGCGACGCTGCCCGCCGCCGACCGCACGTCCGGCCCGACCGGCGTGTCCGCGCTGCTGGACGACGTCCGGATGTCGCTCCGCGACCTCGCCACCCTCATGATCACGGTGAGCGACAACGCGGCGGCCGACTACCTGCTCGACCGGGTCGGGCTGGCCGCGGTGAACGCGGCCGCCGCCGAGCTCGGGCTCCCCGGGACGCACGTGTCCGGCAGCGGCCGGGAGATGCTCGACCACCTGTACCGGGACACGGACGCGACCAGCCTCGGCGAGGTGTACGCGCGGCTGGAGGAGCCCGGGATGCCCGCGCGCGTCCGTCCGCTGGACCCGCTGCGCACCAGCCGCAGCACGCCCCGGGAGATGACCCGGCTGCTGTCGCTCATCTGGCGGGACGAGGCCGCGCCGCCCGCGGAATGCGCGGCCATGCGCCGGATGTTCGGACTCCAGGTGTGGCCGCACCGGCTGTCGTCCGGCTTCCCGTTCGAGGACGTCGTCGTCAGCGGCAAGACCGGGACGCTCCCGACCGTCCGCAACGAGGTGGGCGTCGTGGAGTACCCGGACGGCGGCCGGTACGCGGTCGCGGTGTTCACCCGGACGCCCGTCCCGCTGGCCGTCCACCCGGCGGGCGACGCCGTGATCGGCACGGCCGCCCGGATGGCGGTCGAGCACATCCGCGACCGGGCGGTCACCGCCTGACCGGCGGCCGCGCCGGGACGGCGGACGCGCCGCACGCCCCCAAAATGGGCGAACTGACCGAACGTGGCCGTCCCTATACCGTTCAGCGGTTCGACCGCTAATCCAGCACTCGTTCACTGAACATAGGCTGTACCTCTGCTTTGATCACTCTTGGGGAGACTGTGTTGCGGCTGCCGGAGCATCTCGAGCTACTGCTCACCGACGAGCCGGTTCTCGACGTCTACGCGCACGGTCCGTGGCGGGTGCCCGACGGGCTGTTCGAGGAGATCGCCGGCCGGATCGACGCCCTCGCCGCCGACCCGCGCGCCGCGGAGCTGACCACCGACGAGCACAAGCTGCTGACGCTCCCCGCGTCGCTGGTCACCGCGGAGATCTTCGGGATCCTGGCGTTCCTGCCGGGCGGCGGTGCGATCAAGGCCGGGTCCCGCTCGCAGCTCCCGGAGCGGCTGCTGCACCGGCACCTGGTGAACCCCGGCCCGCTCAGCAACCGGATGGCCCGCTGGGACGCGCCCGGCGGCCGGTGGCGCCCCCCGGTGGACTGGCTGATCGAGGCGCCCGACCGCAAGCTCGCGATCGAGCTCGCGCGCGACTGCCTGGCCGTCCTGGAGGGCATCGAGCCGCTGGAGGAGCGCCGCAGGGCCCTCCTGCGCCTCTACGACGACCCGCCGCAGTGCGACGTGAACCTCCCGAAGATGGAGCTGCGGGAGCTGTGGCACCGGCACGCCGACGAGTCGATCCTGCGCGCGGTGCCCGAACTGCAGGGCCCCGTCGGCTACCTCGACTGGGTCTGCGCCGGGCTGCTCGCCGCGCACCGGGCGCTCCTCGCGGCGGCCCCGCGGGACGAGACGCCCGAGGTGCACCTCGTCCACCTGCTGCTCCAGGGCAGCATGGAGCACGTCCCCGCCGAACTGGCCGCCGCGCTCGGCGAGGACCGCTACCACGAGATCCTCGGCCGGTTCCCCGGCGAGCGGCGCGGGTTCAAGCCGGGCGCCTGGCAGGAGCGGACGCGCGCGTGGCTCGCGCAGGCGCTCGTCGCGGGCGCCGCGGACGCGTGCCGCGCCTGGCTCGACATGGCGATGCGGTTCATCGCGACCGTCCAGGGGCTCCCCGGCGACCCGTGGTTCCCGAAGGCGGAGTGGATCCCCGTCGGGCAGTTCCAGACGGACCTGCGGCGCCTGTTCGCGCCGCGCCGCCGCATCGTCAACCCGCTGACCGAGACGCTGAAGGAGCCCGAGCCGCAGGGCGAGGGCGCCCGCCCGCGCCGCCCCGACCTCGTCTCCGCGCTCGTCGAGCAGCCCGAGGTGACGGCCGCGCTGGAGGAGCTGTCGCGCGGCACCAAGGCCGTGCGGCTGCTGCTCGCCGGCCCCGACGGCACCGGCAAGCGGGACGCCGCGCAGGAGCTCGGCCGCGCGCTCGCGCTGGGCCGCGACCCGCTGTGGCTGACCGACAACCTGTTCGCCGGGCAGCGCCTCGCCGACGCGGTCGCGCGGCTGCACGCGGACGCCCGCGAGTGCGCCGCCGACCGGCTGCTGATCATCGAGGGCCTGGACGAGATCCTCACCGACCCCGGCAACGGGGAGGCGCTCTCCGCCGAGCTCCACCGGCTCCTGGCCGTCCACCCCGAACTGAACCTGGTCGCGCTGTGCGACGCGGGCGGCGACGACCGCATCCGGGAGATCAACCCGGCGCTCCCGCTGGGCTTCCGCATCGCGCACACCCGCCCGTTCACCGCCGCGGGCCACGCCGAGCTGTTCCGCCGCGCGCTCGTCCGGCACGGCGCCCGCGCGACCCGGCAGGCCGCCGACGCCGCGGGCGAGCTGCTCGCCGCGGCGCCGCCGATGCAGTCGCTGCGCAACGCGCGGCTGGCCCCGCACCTCGCCGCCGAGGTCGTCGCGGCCGTCCAGGCCCGCTCGGAGGACGGCGAACTCGTCGTCCGCAAGGGCGACATCCCGGCGAGCCTGGACGCGTCCCGCACCACCGGCGACCCGCTCGCCGAACTCCGCGACCTCACCGGCCTCGACACGGTCAAGCACGAGATCGCGCTGCTCGTCGCGGGCACCGAGGCGGCGCGGCTGCGCAGCGAGTCGGGGCTGCGGGTCACGCCCCCGACCCGGCACATGGTGTTCACCGGCAACCCCGGCACCGGCAAGACGATGGTCGCGCGGCTGCTCGGCCGCATCTACAAGCGGCTCGGCGTGCTGTCCTCCGGGCACCTGGTGGAGGCGTCCCGCGCCCACCTGGTCGGCGAGTACATCGGGCAGACGGCGCCGCGCACCCGCCGGCTCGTGGAGCGCGCGATCGGCGGCGTCCTGTTCATCGACGAGGCGTACACGCTGACGCAGTCGCCGCTCAAGGGCGACTACGGGCACGAGGCCATCGCCGAACTGGTGAAGCTGATGGAGGACCACCGCGACGACCTCGTCGTCGTCGTGGCCGGATACCAGCAGGAGATGGCCGAGTTCCTCGCCGCCAACCCCGGCCTCGACTCCCGCTTCCCCAAGCAGATCCACTTCCCCGACTACAGCGACGACGAGCTGATCGCCGTGTTCGGGCAGCTCGCCGACGCCGACGGCTTCCGGCTCGCCCCCGGCACCCGCGACGTGCTCCGCACGATGCTGCGGCGCGCGCCCCGCGGGCCGTCCTTCGGCAACGGGCGGCTCATGCGCAACCTCCTCGACGTCGCGGTCGCCCACCAGGCCGACCGGGTCGCCTCCGCCGCCCTCGGCGACGGCGACGCCCCCGCCGCCCCGCCCTCGCGGGACGAGCTGATCACCCTCACGTCCGACGACCTGCCGCCGCTGCTCGAACACCCGGAAGAGTTCTACGGCCTTTACCTGTAAGGCGTCGCCCTCGGCCGTCAGGCCGCTGGACGGCTCGGTTGTACCGGTTGTCGCTCTGGGGGTACCGCTTGTCGCGGGCGGCGATCCGGTGGACGTGTGTTCTTCGCCGCTCGTCGAACGGGGCGGGAATCGTGTGAACCTACTCGCCGGTAGGCGGCAGAGTTCAAGGCACGGCGCTCACCGGGCTTCTGGGGCATTCAGGCCCGTCCAGGGCTCACCGGTCCGCTGGGGTGGGGCGGAGGCGGCGGTCGCGCGATCGGCCGCCGCCTTCTTTATTGCAAGGCCCTCGGCGTCAGGCCGCGGGGCGGCCTTCCTTCAACGGGCCTTGCGTGCGATTGCTGCATCGTTCCGACTCGCCTTTGCGGCTCGCTGCGCGATCAAGTTCTCGCTTCGCTCGGACTTGGCTTCGCTCGCGATCGCAGTGGTTTCCGTCCGCTCTGGCTGGGGTGATGGCTGGGCAAGTGGGTCTGTCGCTTGTCGGCTCGGTTTCTCTCTGCGGGCGGTCTCGGGGCGGGGTTCGGGCTGGCGGGTGGGCGTGCGGGATTGAACGCGGGCTTATGGGGCACGTGCCGGGGCGATATGACACATCACGACGATCTCGGGCGGCTCGACGCGTACTGGCGGGCCGCGAACTACCTGTCGGTCGGGCAGATCTACCTGCTCGACAACCCCCTGCTGCGGGAACCGCTGCGGCGGCGGCACGTCAAGCCGCGCCTGCTCGGCCACTGGGGCACGACCCCCGGGCTGAACTTCTGCTACGCGCACCTCAACCGGGTGATCCGGGCCCGCGACCTCGACATGATGTACGTGATGGGCCCCGGGCACGGGGGGCCTGCGGCGGTCGCGAACGCCTGGCTGGAGGGCACCTACAGCGAGGTGTACCCGGACGTGTCGTACGACGAGCGCGGGATGCGGGCGCTGTTCCGGCAGTTCTCCTTCCCCGGGGGCGTGCCGAGCCACGTGGCGCCCGAGACGCCCGGGTCGATCCACGAGGGCGGGGAGCTCGGGTACTCGCTCGCGCACGCGTACGGCGCCGCGTTCGACAACCCGGACCTGATCGTCGCCTGCATCGTGGGGGACGGCGAGGCGGAGACGGGGCCGCTGGCGGCGAGCTGGCACTCCAACAAGTTCGTCGACCCGGTGCGGGACGGGGCCGTGCTGCCGATCCTCCACCTGAACGGCTACAAGATCGCGAACCCGACGGTGCTGGCGCGGATCCCCGAGGAGGAGCTCGTCCAGCTCCTCGACGGCTACGGCTACCACCCGCTGCTGGTCGCCGGGGACGAGCCCGCGTCCATGCACCGGAAGATGGCCGCGGCGCTCGACCAGGCGCTCGACGAGATCGCCGACATCCGGCGCGCGGCGCGCGAGGGCGGCGCGACGGAGCGGCGGCGGTGGCCGCTGATCGTGCTGCGGTCGCCCAAGGGGTGGACGGGCCCGGAGGAGGTCGACGGGAAGCCCGTCGAGGGCACGTGGCGCTCGCACCAGGTGCCGCTGGCGGGGGTGTGCGACGACCCCGCGCACCTGGAGCAGCTCGAACGGTGGCTGCGCTCGTACCGTCCGGAGGAGTTGTTCGACGAGGACGGCCGTCCGGTCGCGGCGCTCCGGGAGTCGGCGCCCGAGGGTGCGCGGCGGATGAGCGCGAACCCGCACGCGAACGGCGGCCTGCTGCTCAAGCCGCTCGTGCTGCCCGACTTCCGCGACTACGCGGTGCAGATCGGCAAGCCGGGCACGACGACCGCCGAGCCGACCCGCGTCCTCGGGACGTACCTGCGCGACGTGGTCCGCGCGAACCCGACGAACTTCCGGATCATGGGGCCGGACGAGACGGCGTCGAACCGGCTCGGGGACGTGTTCGAGGCGACCGACCGGGTGTTCGCGGCCGAGCGGCTCCCGACCGACGAGCACCAGGCGGCCCACGGCCGGGTGATGGAGGTGCTCAGCGAGCACCTGTGCCAGGGCTGGCTGGAGGGCTACCTCCTGACCGGGCGGCACGGCCTGTTCAACTCGTACGAGGCGTTCATCCACATCGTGGACGCGATGTTCAACCAGCACGCGAAATGGCTGAAGGTGACCCGGCACCTGCCGTGGCGGCGGCCGATCGCGTCGCTGAACTACCTGCTGTCGTCCCACGTGTGGCGGCAGGACCACAACGGCTTCACCCACCAGGACCCCGGTTTCCTCGACGTCGTCATGAACAAGAAGCCGGAGATCGTCCGGGTGTACCTGCCGCCGGACGCGAACACGCTGCTGTCGGTCGGGGACCACTGCCTGCGGTCCCGCGACTACGTCAACGTGGTCGTCGCCGGGAAGCAGCCCTCCCTGAACTGGCTGACGATGGACGAGGCCGTGGCGCACGCGACGCGCGGCATCGGCATCTGGGAGTGGGCGTCCAGCGACGGCGGCGCCGACCCGGACGTCGTCATGGCGTGCGCCGGGGACGTCCCGACGCTGGAGACGCTCGCGGCCGTGGACGAGCTGCGGCAGACGTTCCCCGAACTGCGGGTGCGGGTGGTGAACGTCGTGGACCTGATGCGGCTGCTGCCGCCGAGCGAGCACCCGCACGGGCTGCCGGACGCCGAGTTCGACGCGCTGTTCACCACCGACAAGCCGATCATCTTCGCGTTCCACGGCTACCCCTACCTGGTCCACCGGCTCGCCTACCGGCGGCACGGGCACGCGAACCTGCACGTCCGCGGCTACAAGGAGGAGGGCACCACCACGACGCCGTTCGACATGGTGATGCTCAACGACCTCGACCGGTTCCACCTGGTCATGGACGTCATCGACCGGGTGCCGTCGCTGGGCGGGCGGGTCGCGCACGTCCGGCAGCGGATGGCGGACAAGCGCCTGGCGCTGCGGGCGCACACCCGCGAGCACGGCGAGGACGCCGCCGAGATCCGCGAATGGACGTGGTCGTACTGATGCGCGTGCTGACCGTCAACCCCGGGTCGAGCAGCCTGAAGCTGAGCGTGCTCGACGACGATGACACGCTCGTCGCCGAGGAGTCCGGCCCCCGCGAGGAGCTGGCCGGGATCGTGTCCGACCTGCCGCGCCCGGACGCCGCGGGGATCCGGTTCGTCCACGGCGGCAGCGACTTCACCGCGCCCGTCCTGGTCGACGGGGCCGTGACCGAGCGGCTGCGGGAGCTGGCCGATCTCGCGCCGCTGCACCAGCCCGCGTCCCTGCACGCCCTCGCCGAGATCACCGGGACGCTGCCGGGCGTGCCGACCGTGGCGTCCTTCGACACCGCGTTCCACGCCGCGCTCCCCGCCGAGGCCGCCACCTACGCGCTGCCCCGCCACTGGCGCGACCGGTTCGGGCTGCGCCGCTACGGCTTCCACGGCCTCTCGTTCGCGTACGCCGTCCGCCGCGCCGGGGAGCTGCTCGGCGGCGCACCGGCGCGCATGGTGGTGTGCCACCTCGGCGCCGGGGCGTCGCTGGCGGCCGTCGCCGACGGCCGCTCGGTCGACACCACGATGGGGTTCACGCCGCTCGAAGGGCTCGTCATGGCGTCCCGCGCGGGCAGCATCGACCCGGGCATCCCGCTGTGGCTGATGAAGCACGGCCTCACCCGGGAGGAGGTCAACGACGGCCTCGAACGGGACTCGGGCCTGCGCGGCCTCGCCGGGACGGGCGACATGCGCGAGCTGCGGCGGCTCGCCGAGGACCGCGACGTCCCCGCCCTCGCCGCGCTCGACGTCTACCACCACCGGCTCCGCGCCTGCGCCGCCGCGATGGCCGCGCCGCTCGGCGGCCTGGACGTCCTGGTGTTCACCGGCGGCGTCGGCGAGCACGACCCGTCCGTCCGGTTCCGGCTGGCGTCCGACCTCGCGTTCCTCGGCGTCGCCGTCGACCCCGACCGCAACGCCGACGCCCGCGGGGACGCGGACGTCTCCGCCGACGGCGCATCCGTCCGCACCCTGGTCGTCACCGCCCGGGAGGACCTCGAGATCGCCGCCGACGTCCGACGCGTCCTGACCACCGACTAGCGCGACCGGGTCAGCTCGCGGCGGATCCGCAGGGCGAGCCCGTCCCGATGCGCCGGGGCGACGTCGTCCCCCTCCGAACGCCCGAGGCGCCCGAACACCCGCGGGCCGCGCACCTCGGCGGGGTGGTCGGGCATGCGCGGGATCACGTGGAAGTGGACGTGCGCGTACCCCTCGGCCTCCGCGAACTGGGCGACGTACGTCTTGGCGCAGCCGGTGACGGCGTGGAGGGCGCGCGACAGCCGGACCTGCCAGGTCCCGAGGAGGGCGGCCTCGGCGTCGGTGAGGTCGGCGATCGCGGTCACGTGGCGGAGCGGGACGAGGACGAGCCAGCCGGGGGTTCCGGTGCCGAACGCGTGCGCGACCCGCCAGTGGTCGTCGGAGGCGGCGTGCTCGCGCGGCGGGAGCGCGAAGCGGCGGGCGTTGTTGTCACATGAAAGGCAGTTCACCTGGTGAACCTAAACGGCCGGGCCGGGTCGCGCCCGGTCCCGGTCCCGGCCGTCCATGTCCGCCTCAGGCGTTCCCCAGCTGGGCATAGCCCTTCGACGCCGAGTAGGTGGTGAAGATCGCCGTGTTGGTGCCGGCGGCGGCCGGGAGGCCCGACTGCCAGTCGACGATCCCGTTGAACCAGCCGAACGGGCCGCAGTTCGCCGACTTCGGCACCGCGAACGCGTTGTCGACGAAGGTGGTCTTGACGACCCACGGGTCGGTCGACACGTCGGTGGGCGGGCTGCCGGTGATCGGCTCGTTGGGCGCCGGCGGGTTCGTCGGCCCGAGTCCGAGGTTGAGGGTGATCGGGTCCTCGTCGGTGCCGATGGTGCAGGAGTCGCCCAGCAGCGGGTTCTGCACGCTGATCTTCATGCGCTGCCGCATCAGGACGCCGGGCTCGGGGCTGAGCTCCAGCTCGCCCGCGAGCTGCGGCTGCGCGTGGATCTGCATGATGGGCAGGAAGTCCGAGCCCGGGATGCCGAGGATGCCGCCCTCGACGCGGATCGGCTCGCTGTCCATCGACTCGACGAACACCGTCTCCTCGAAGGTGACCGGGTCGTACCCGTTCGCGTAGACGATGGTGATCGGCTGGTGGATCTCCTGGTCGATCCCGCCCAGCGTCAGCCGCCCGCTCGTGATCTTCGCGACGGTGCACAGCCACAGGTTGGGGTCCGCGCCCGCGGGCAGTTCCGGGCAGCCCTCGAAGCTGAACTCCGGGATCTCCTCCTCGGCCGCCGCGGGCGCCGCCTGCGCGGCGAGGCCGGCCATGCCGACCACGGTCCCCAGGACCGCCGCGGCGGCCCGGCGAGCTGTCGTGCGTCTCATCTATTCTCCATCTTCGGTCGGGCGGGGGGCGGGCTCACAGCTCGGTGTAGGACTTCGCCGCCACGTACTGCTCGAAGATCGCGGTGTTGTTGCCGGCGTCCGAGGGCAGGCCCGCGATGAGGTTCACCAGCCAGTTCGCGGAGTCGCTGATCCCGCAGTTGTCCGCGCCGGGCACGGAGAACGCGTTGTCGACCAGGGTCGTCTTGACGACCCACGGGTCGGTCGACACGTCCACCGGCGGGCTGCCGCTGATCGGCTGGTTGGGCGGCGGCGGGTTCGTCGTCCCGACGGTCAGGTTCAGCTGGATCGGGTTGCTGTTCGTGCCGATCGTGCAGTTCCACCCGAGGAACGGGTTGCCGAGCTTGACCTTCAGGTCGAGCTGGACGTTGCCGTTGACGAGATCGAGGTCGACGGCCTCGGGCTTGGCGTAGACCGCCGAGAGGAACCGGTCCCCGAAGATCCCTTCCTGCACCTGCATCCACTCGGACTCGAAGCTCGCGAGGACGGCCGTCTCCTCGAAGGTGTTCGCGTCGAACCCGTTCGCGTAGACGAGCCGCATCGGGGTCTCGATGTTCTGCTCGAAACTGCCGAACGAGAACTCGCCGCCGCTCACGACCACGGAGTTGCAGAGCCAGAAACCGGGCTCGGCGCCGGCGGGCAGTTCGGGGCAGTCCTCGTGGCTGAACTCGGGGATCTCCTCGGCGGCGGCGGGCGCGGCGAGGGCGGTGCCGGTCAGGACGGCGCCGAGGGCGACGGCGGCGGCAGCGGCCACGCGGCGCAGCCGGAAGGGTGATCTCACAGCGATCTCCAGGGGGTGGAGGGGGTCAGGGAGATTCGGCGCGGAGCGGGTCGCCGGATACGGGGGGTGCGGCCGGCCCGGGTCGGGGTGGGATCACACCGGGCCGGCCGCACCGTGAGGCTGTGCGCGGGTCACGCGGCCCGCGCGCTGCGGGACGGGATCAGGGGGCGATGGTGAGGTCCGCGCCGGACGAGGTGACGATCTGGAAGGTCGCCGAGACGGAGGCCGAGCTCGGGCAGCCGCTGGTGCCGGAGATGAGCTGGAACTGCTGGCCGGCCAGCCGGCCCTGCGAGTGCGTGTTGCCCGGAACCGGCTTGCTCGCGTTGTTGTGGTTGTACAGGTCGATCTGCAGCTGCTTGGCGCCCGTGAGGCCGAAGTTGCAGGTCTCCACCCGTCCGAGCGAGGTCAGGTTCAGGGTCGCTTGGATGTTGACGGACGCGTTGGGCGAGTTGATGTAGATGTACCCGTCGCGGTTGTTGGTGTGGGCCGAGTCGTAGGCGGCGCCGCCACCGGTGTAGGGCAGGTTGAGAGCCTCGATCTCGGTGGTGCCGCCCTTGTTGTTGGTGCAGTCCGGGTTGCCCGCGGTGGGCATGTCGGCGGCGTCGAGGGAGCCGTTGGTGCCGTCGGAGTCGACGGACGCCTGGAGCTCCGCGCTGGTGCACGTGGTCTGGATCAGCCCGAGGGAGCTGACGCCCGTCAGGGTGACGTTGGACAGGTTCGTGCCGACGACGGTGCCGCTGAAGGGGGCACCGCCCGACTCGATCGTGGTGGCGCCGGCGGCGGTGGCGCCGCCGAGGACGAGTGCGCCGGCGCCGAGGAGGGGCAGGGCGACTCTGCTGAGCTTCCGCATGATCCAGTCCTTTCGGTGGGGGTGGGGACGAATCCCTGCGGTGCTCGAACCGAAACATAAACTGCTCCGTTTCTCAAGAACGCCTCCGTACCCGGACGCCCGCTGGGCCGTTTTCGGAAACGCTTTAAGACCGGGGCGGCGGCGGCCGTTTAGGACCCCGTCCCGCCCTCGCTGAGCGATGAGCCAGTCACCGATGGCAAGAACATCCCGGTAGCTGTGACGCGGGTCACCGGCCGTGATGCACGGTGCGTGGCGGTTTGCGGACGCGGCGGGGTGTCCGCATGCGGTCACGAACCCGCGCGGCCTCCGGCGCGTCCCGTGGTGACCGAGCGGTCAGTGGGACGTGCGCGGGAGCGCCGGGAGCGCGTACATGCGGAGCAGCCCGCGCCGCAGGGCGGGCAGCTCGTGCGCCTGGCCGCAGCTGATCCGGCTGTAGAGCACCTCGTGGACGCCGCCGACGATCACCTCGGCGGCCAGCTCCGGCTCAGGGAAGTCGGGGTACATGTCCAGCAGGTGCTCCACCACGATCGTGCTGAAGTGCTGCTTGATCCGGTCGCGGCGGGCCACCGCCTCCGGCCCGGCCGCCAGCACCTCGACCACGCCCATGCGGGCCGCCAGCGGCTCGGCGGCGAGGAGCTCCAGCAGCGCGCCGAGGCCCGCGCGCAGCCGGGCGTCCGGCTCCCGCCGTTCCGCCGCGGCGTCGTCGAACGCCGCCACCATCCGCTCCGCGATCGAGTCGAACGCCGCGAAGAACGCCTCTTCCTTGTTCCGGAAATGCTCGTAGAACGTCTTCTTGGAGATCGCGGACGCGCCGACGATCGCGTCGATCGTCAGCTGCGCGTAGCCCTTGCCCCCGACGATCTCGGTCACCGCGCGCAGGATGCGGGCGCGCTGGTTGCTGGCGACGTAGTCGCGCGACAGCCGATGCCGGCCCGACGGCAGCTTCGCCGCCTCGCCGGCCGCCCGCCGCGCCGGATCCCCCCGATCGCCGTGTCCCATGATCCGCCCATCGCGTCCGGTAACGCTCCTGACGGCCGATTCTACGGCGCACCCCCGAGGGGGCCTCGTCACGATTGCACGGAGTCGACCGCGGGACCGGTCAGCAGCGACACGACCGGGTTCGGTTCGCGGGCGCGGAGCACGGCCTCCCTCGCGGCCGTCGTGCGGCGGGAGCGCCACCGGTACGCGGCCTGCCGGTGGAACCGCGCGATGTGCGCGGCGGCCGGGCGCGACCGGCCCGACAGCCCGTACCCGTGCCGCTGGAGCCGCGCCGCGAGGACGTGCTCGACCAGGTCGGCCTCCCAGTCCTCCAGCCGCCGCGCCCACGCGCCGACCACCGCGCGGTTCGGCGCCTCGTGGGTGCGCAGGTGCCACCGGCGCTCCTGCGGGACGGTCCGGCGCGCGTGGTGCTGCGGCTCGGCCATCGCCGGGTCGTACTCCTCGCCGAGGAACGCGCACAGCCGCTCCAGCTCCCGCTCGGGGGCCTCGACGAGGTCCTCGTACCGGAACTCGTAGAAGGAGCCGGGGCCGAGCCGGGCGCCGAGCCGGCGGCCGATGTCGACGGCGTCCCGCCAGGTCAGCGTGGCGGAGAACAGGTCGCCGTCGTACCACGGCATCTGAAGCAGCGAGCTGACGGCGTCCCGGCCGTCCCGGATGAGATGGACGAACTGCGCGTCGGGGAACATCCGCCGCAGGGCCCCGACCCGGCGGATGTAGCTCGGCCGCTTGTCGCCCCAGCGCGGCTTGCCGTGCTCGCGGGCGTAGGCGCGGAACACGGCCGCGACCGCCGACCCGAGGGTGGGCGGCGCGGCGGCGATCTCCTCGACCGTCGCGTCGGGGTCGAGGCCCAGCACCTTGAACTTCGTCGTGCGCCCCTTGGCGATCCACTCGCCGAGCGCGCGGCGGTTCTCCTCGCGTTCGAGGTCGCCGAAGCCGTGGCGGGCGTCGTAGGCGGTGTGGACGAACCGCGTCTCGGACGGCAGCGCGATCCGCCGGTGGCAGTGGAGCATCTGCTGCAGCAGGGTCGTGCCCGAGCGCGGGCATCCGACGATGAAGATCGGCCGGTGGGACGGGGTCGTCATACCCGGCCAAACTACGCCGCGGACCTGAGGACGAGGTCCAACGAACCTCCAAGTTGACTGAAAGTCTTGTCGACGGAACGCGAGCATCCCGACACACTGCGTGACGAAATTTATTGAAATATTGCCATTCGGTAAGTAGTGCGCTAACCTAACTATCGGTGTGCCGGGAAGTCTGGTCGGCGAGACGGAAGAGCTGTCTTGCGACCTGGAGAGGTATGACCCGGCACTTTCTCATGTATGCCGCCATCACGCCGGCAGGTTCCTTCGGTCTGCGGGTCTCCGCGCTCGCGACCGCGTTCCCGGATAGCTGAGCCCGCTCACCCCGCATTCGTGTCCACCTGACCGGACGTCCATTCGGGCGCTCCGACGGTCCACCTATGTCCCGAGGCGGAAGCGTGCTTTCTCATGGGCGAATTCTTTGATGTCGCGCTCGGTTTCCCGACGGCTCTGTTCAGCTTCGCGCTGCTCGTCGTCGCCGGATACTGGGTGCTCGTGCTCGTCGGCGGCCTGGGCGTCGACCTCCTCGACGGCGGCGACGCCGACGGCGGCGCGGACGGCGCGGACGGCGGCGCCGGCGGGCTGCTCGCGGCGGCGGGCCTCGGCGGCGTCCCGGTCACCGTGGCGCTGTCCCTGCTGATCGCCTTCACCTGGTTCGCGAGCCTGGCCGGGGCGGCGGCGTCCGAGGCCGCGGCCCTGCGGGTGCTGCTGGTGCCCGCGGCGGCCGCGGTCGGCTGGGCCGCCGCGCGCGCGGCCGTCCTGCCGCTGCGCCGCGTGTTCCGCGACGCCCCCGGGACGTCGCTGCGCGAGTTCGTCGGCCTGCCGTGCGTCATCCGGACGGGACGCGTGGGCCCGGACTTCGGGCAGGCGGAGGTGACGGCGCCCGACGGGTCCACCGCGCTCGTCCAGGTGCGGCGGCCCGCGGCGGACGTGCCCGTGGCGGGGGCCGCCGAGGGCACCGCGCTCACCGCGGGGAGCACCGCGCTCATCTTTGACTACGACGCGGACGGACACTTCTTCTGGGTCATGCCGCACGATTCCCTGCTCGATCCTCCCGCTCTTTGACCATCCCCCCGCACCCACTTTTCCCCCCACCCGAGAGGGATCACTGATGGATGCCATCACCGTCGGGGCGGGCGTGCTCATCGCGCTCGTCCTGCTCATCGCACTCGCCATGCTGTTCCTGGTCACCCGGCTGTTCCGCAAGGTCGACCAGGGCCGGGCACTGATCATTTCCAAGCTGCGCAAGGTGGACGTCACGTTCACCGGCGCGGTCGTCCTGCCGGTCCTGCACAAAGCCGAACTCATGGACATCTCGGTGAAGACCATCGAGATCGAACGGACCGGGCGGGACGGCCTGATCTGCAAGGACAACATCCGCGCGGACATCCGCATCACGTTCTTCGTCCGCGTGAACAAGACGGTCGAGGACGTCATCAAGGTCGCGCAGGCGATCGGGACGGAGCGGGCGAGCAGCCAGGAGACGCTGCAGGAGCTGTTCGCGGCGAAGTTCTCCGAGGCGCTGAAGACCGTCGGCAAGCACCTCGACTTCGCCGACCTCTACGTCCGCCGCAACGAGTTCCGCGACCACATCATCCAGGTGATCGGCACCGACCTGAACGGCTACAGCCTCGAGGACGCCGCCATCGACTACCTGGAGCAGACGCCGCTGCTGTCGCTCGACAAGTCGAACATCCTGGACGCCCAGGGCATCCGCAAGATCACCGAGCTGACGGCGATCGAGCACGTCCGCACGAACGAGCACGCCCGCAACGAGGAGAAGGAGATCACGCGCCAGAACGTGGAGGCGCGCGAGGCGATCCTGGAGCTGGAGCGCCGCCGGACGGACGCCGAGCTGCGGCAGGAGCGCGAGATCGAGACGGTCCGGGCGCGCGAGCAGGCCGAGATCGAGCGGGTCAAGGCCGAGGAGCGGCTGCGGGCGCAGACCGCGCACATCCGGACGGACGAGCAGCTCGGCGTGCAGCACGAGAACCGGGACCGGGAGGTCGCGGTCGCCGCGAAGAACAAGGAGCGGGTGCTCGCGATCGAGAGCGAGCGGATCGAGAAGGACCGCCTGCTGGAGGTCATCGCCCGCGAGCGCGAGACCGAGCTGACCCGCATCGCCGCCGACAAGGAGGTCGAGGGCGAGAAGCGGGAGATCGCGAACGTGGTCCGGGAGCGGATCGCGGTGGAGCGGACCGTCGCCGAGCAGGAGGAGGAGATCAAGCGGCTGCGCGCGGTCGAGGAGGCCGAGCGGGCGCGGCAGGCGACCGTCATCCGGGCGGAGGCCGAGGCGCAGGAGAACCTGGTCAAGGACATCAAGGCGGCCGAGGCGGCGGAGGCGGCCGCGCAGCACCGGGCCCGCGAGGAGCTGGTGCTGGCCGAGACGCGGCAGCAGACCGCCGAGCTGGACGCGCGGGCGAAGATCCGGCTGGCCGAGGGGGTGCGCGCGGAGGCCGCGGCGGCGGGGCTCGCCGAGGTCGAGGTCCGCGACGCCGACGCGGACGTCATCGAGAAGGCCGGGCGCGCCGAGGCGGTCGTCGCCCGCGAGCGCGCGGCGGTCGAGGCGGAGCGGATCCGCGAGAGCCTCAAGGCGGAGGCGGAGGGCCTCACCGAGAAGGCCGGGGCGATGGCCGCACTGGACGACGTCACCCGCAAGCACGAGGAGTACCGGCTGCGGCTGGAGACGGAGAAGGAGATCCGGCTCGCGGGCCTCGACGTGCAGCGGCAGGTCGCCGAGGCGCAGGCCGCGGTGCTCGCGACCGGGCTGGAGGGCGCCGACATCAGCATCGTCGGCGGCGAGACCGCGTTCTTCGACCGGGTCGTCGGGTCGATCGCGCTGGGCAAGAGCGTGGACGGCTTCGTGGAGAACTCCGAGGTCGCGCGGTCGGTCGCGGGCCCGTGGCTCGACGGGACGGGCAGCCCGGTCGACGACCTCGCGCGGGTCCTCGGGTCGCTCGGCGCGGACGGCGTCCGCGACGTGACCCTGTCCGCGCTGCTCATGCGGCTGATCGCGGCGGGCGGCCCGCAGGCCGCCGGGCTGTCGGACCTGCTCGACGCCGCGCAGCGGCTCGGCGTCGCCGACGCGCCGCTGGCGAGCCCGAACGGGAGCGACCTGACGGTCGGCGCCTGACCGGTACGGCTTGACGGCGCGGCGGGCCCGCCCCGGCACAGGGGCCCGGGGCGGGCCCGCCGCACACGACGAGGGGAAGGGGACGCGTGAGCGAGGAAACCGGCGGGACCACCGGGACCGCTGCGGCCGGCACCGCGAACGGCGCCGCGAACGACGCCGCGAACGACGGCACCGCGAACGACGGGACGGCGAACGACGCCGCGACCGGCGGCACGGCGATCGACCACGGGACGTACGAGGTGCTGCGCGCCCGGCTCGCCGAGCACGCGGGCGAGCTGGCGCGGCGCGCGGAGGCGCTGAACGCGCGGCGGCTGGAGGTGTTCGGCGGGGGCGGCTTGCGGCTCGCGGGCACCGAGCGGGTCCGCACGCCCGCCGCCCGGGTGCCGCGCGACGTCGTCGCGGTCGGCGGGACGCTGCTGCTCGGCGGCGCCCCCGCCCCCGGCGCGACGTCCGAGACCGCGCCCGAGGACGTCTTCTCCCTCCACACGCTCGTGCCGGGCGGCGACGGCGACGCCGGGCCGGCGTTCGCCGAGTCGGGGACCGTCCCGGGCCTGCTGGACGATCCGCGCTTCCGCCGCGACTTCGCCGACATGTACCGCTACTACCGGCAGGCGCGGCTGCTGCGGCTCCGCCTGCTGGACGGCCGCCTCCTCGCGGCGTTCCAGACCGGCCCGCGGCTGTCCGACCTGCGCGTCCTGCGCTGGCGGGTCGCGCCGGACGGCGCCGTCGCTTACGAGGACAACCACGGCGAGCGCGCCGACCGGTCCCCGCCCGCGCACGACCCGTCGAAGCCGGTCGAGTGGACGGAGGCGACCCGCGACGACCACGTGCCGGGGCGGCGCCCGCACATCGCGGTCCGGGACGCCCTGCACGTGTCGACGGTCGGCGGCTCCCTCACCGTCGCGACGCCCGACGGCACCGAGGTGTTCGCCGAGCCCGTGGACGAGCCGCTGCAGAGCCTCGCGGACGCGGACGTCCGGCACGCGCGGGTCGGCGCGCTGATCCTGCTGCGGGTCCGGCCGTACAACGAGACGGCGTGGCGGCACCTGGTGTTCAACACCCGCACGCACGACGCCGTCCGGCTGGACGGCCTGGCGGGCGCGTGCCGGCGGCTCCCCGGCGACGACGGCGTCGTGTTCCCGGGCGGCTTCCTCCTCGACACCGGCGCCGCCAAGACGTTCGACACCGACGTGACCGGCCTGGAGTACGAGCGGACGATCGCGTCCCCGAACGGCGAGGACGTCGTCTACGCGTTCTGCTCGCGCGCCGACGGGCGCACGCTGCTGCTCCCGTACAACGTGATCCGCAAGGAGGTGGCGACGCCGATCGACTGCCGCGGGTACGCGCTGTTCGACGACGGGACGCTGGTGGTGCTGCGGGCGTCGTCCGGCGACCCGGCGCGCGTCCACCCGGTGCAGGTGTGGCGGACGCCGCTGGTGTCGGACGACCACGCCGCGGCGCAGCCGGTCGGGACGGGCCCGCTGGAGCGCGTCGGGAACGCCGACCTGGTGCGGGGCGTCTCGGAGTGCCTGGCGGTGGTGCGGATGGTGGGCGAGATGTCGCCGTCCGCGGCGGTGTTCGAGGCGCTCATCGCGGCCTGCACCCGCACCGCCGACCTGCACCACTGGCTCGCCGACCCGGACCTGGGCGGGCTCGACGGGCCGCTCGCGGACGTCCGCGCGGCGGCCGTCCAGGTGCTGGACGAGTACGCGAACGTGCGGGCGCTGACCGCCGAGGCCGACGCCGCCGTCGCCGAGGCGGACGAGCGGGTGCGGGCGCTGCTGCGCCGCGTGGCGGCCGAGCCGCCCGCGACGGCGGACGGCTGGGTGGCGCGGCTCGCCGAGCTGCGCCGCGTGCAGGGCCGCCTGGAGTCGCTGCGCGAGCTGCGGTACGCCGACGCGGCGCGGATCGACGAGCTGGCGGACGCGGCGTCCGGCGGGCTGCGGGAGACCGGGCACGGCGCCGTCGCGTTCCTCCGGGACGCGGACGCGTTCACCGGCTACCACGCCGAGGTGGAGCGGATCGCGGAGGCCGCCGCGGGCATCGCGACCGCGGCCGAGGCCGAGCCCCTCGCCGACCTCCTCGCCGCGCAGCACGAGGGACTCGACGTCGTCACGGAGGTGGTCGGCGACCTCGACGCCGCCGACGCCACCGCCCGCACCGCGATCCTGGAGCGGGTCGGCGAGGTCCTCGGCGGGCTGAACCGGGCCCGCGCCGTCCTGGACGGCCGCCGCCGCGACCTGCTGGCCCGCGAGGGCCGCGCCGCGTTCGCCGCCGAGCTCGCGCTGCTCGACCAGACCGTCGCGGGCGCCCTGTCCGCCGCGACGACCCCCGAGGCGTGCGACGACCGGCTCGGCCGGCTGATCCTGCGGCTGGAGACGCTGCAGGCCCGGTTCGCCGACCTCGACGACTTCCTGGCCGAGCTGGAGGCGAAGCGGACCGAGATCGGCGAGGCGTTCTCGTCGCGGCGGCAGACGCTGCTGGACGAGCGCGCCCGCCGCACGGAGCGGCTCGTGGCGTCCGCCGACCGGATCCTCGCCGGGGTCCGCCGCCGCGCCGCCGCGCTGCCGTCGCCGGACGAGGTCAACGCGTACTTCGCCACCGACGCCATGGTCGCGCGCCTCCGCGCGATCGTGGACGAGCTGCGCGACCTGGACGACGCGGTCCGCGCGGAGGAGCTGGAGGGGCGCATCGCGTCGTCCCGGCAGGAGGCCGGGCGGGCCCTGCGCGACCGGCTCGACCTGTACGACGGCGACACGATCCGGCTGGGCCGCCACCGGTTCGCCGTCAACACGCGGCCCATCGAGCTGACGCTCGTCCCGCACGGCGACGGCCTCGCGTTCGCGATCACCGGGACCGGGTACCGGCGCCCGGTGGACGACCCGCTGCTCGCCGACCCCGAGCTGCGGGGGCAGACGCTCGTCTCCGAAACGCCCGACATGTACCGGGCGGAGTACCTGGCGACGTCCCTCCTCGCCGAGACCGGGGCCGCCGAGCTGCGGGCGGCCGCCGCGTCCGGGGGGCTGCTCGACCTCGTCCGGGCGGCCGCCGCCGACCGGTACGGCGAGGGCTACGAGCGCGGCGTCCACGACCACGACGCCGCCGCGATCCTCGGCGCGCTGCTGCGCCTGCACGACGGCGCGGGCCTGCTGCGCTACCCGTCCCGCGCCCGCGCGAACGCCCGCCTGTTCTGGGCGCACACCCCGGACGCGTCCGGCTGGGCGACCCGCGCCCGCTCGCTCGTCCGCGCGCGGGACGCGTTCGGGCACGACACCGTCTCCGGGCTCGTGGCGGAGCTGGCGCCGGCCGTCGCGGAGTTCACCGACCGGATCGGGCTGCCCGCCGACCCGCTCGCCGCCGAGTACCTGGTCGAGGAGCTGGCGACCGCACCGGACGGCTTCGTCACCGCCCCGGGCGCGCGCGAGCTGCTGGCGGGCCTCGGCCCGCACCGCGCCGGCCTCGACGCCGACCTGGCCGCCGTCGCCGACCTGCGCGCCCGCGTGCAGCTCGCCGCGACGTGGCTCGGCGCGTCGGTCCCCGGCGACGACCCCGACCTCCCGGAGGCCGTCGCGGCGCTGCTGTCCGACGTCCCCGGCTACGACTCCGCCGCCGCGCTCACCGCCACCGTCGAGGACCTCCTCGGCACCCATCCGCGGATCGCCGACCGCCGCCTCGACCTGCGCCTCGACGAGATCCTCGCCCGCGCGCACCGGTTCCGCGCCCACCGCGTCCCGGCGTTCCGCGAGCACCGCGAGCGGCGCGACGCGCTGCTCGCCGCCGAGGCGGACCGGCTCGGCGTCGCCGGACTGCGGCCGCGCGCGATGAGCTCGTTCGTCCGCAACGGCCTCGTCGACGAGGTGTACCTGCCGCTCATCGGCGACAACCTCGCCAAGCAGCTCGGCGCCGCCGGGGACGCCGACCGCACCGACCGGATGGGCCTGCTCCTGCTGATCTCCCCGCCCGGCTACGGCAAGACGACCCTCATGGAGTACGTCGCCGACCGCCTCGGCCTCGCCCTCGTCAAGATCGACGGTCCGGCGCTGGGCCACCGCGTCACGTCCCTCGACCCGGACGCGGCGCCGGACGCCACCGCCCGCCGCGAGCTCGAGAAGATCCACTTCGCGCTCGGCATGGGCGACAACACGCTGCTCTACCTGGACGACGTCCAGCACACGTCGCCCGAGTTCCTGCAGAAGTTCATCCCGCTCTGCGACGCCCAGCGCCGCGTCGAGGGCCACGACCTGCGCGGGAAGCGGTTCGCGATCTGCATGGCCGGGAACCCGTACACCGAGTCGGGCACCCGGTTCCGCATCCCCGACATGCTGGCGAACCGCGCCGACGTCTGGAACCTCGGCGACGTCCTGTCCGGCAAGGACGAGCTGTTCGCGCTCAGCTACATCGAGAACGCGCTCACCTCGAACCCCGTCCTGGCGCCGCTCACCGCGCGGGACCGCGCCGACGTCGCCCTGCTGCTCCGCCTCGCGTCCGGCGACCCGTCGGTGCGCCCCGACCGGCTGTCGCACCCGTACCCGCAGGCCGAGCTCGACCGGATCCTCGCCGTCCTGCGGCTGCTGGCGGCCGCGCAGTGCGTCGTCCTGGCGGTGAACCGCGCGTACATCGCCTCCGCCGCGCAGGACGACGCGTCCCGCACCGAGCCCCCGTTCCGCCTCCAGGGCTCGTACCGCGACATGAACAAGCTCGCCGAACGCATCGTCCCGGTGATGAACGACGCCGAACTCGACGCGGTGATCGACGACCACTACCGCGGCGAGGCGCAGACCCTCACGTCCGGCGCGGAGGCGAACCTGCTGAAGCTCGCCGAGCTGCGCGGCACCCTGACACCCGCGGAGGCCGCGCGCTGGGCCGAGGTCAAGGAGGCGTACCGGCGGTCCCGCACCCTCGACGCCGAGGACCCGACCGTCGGCGCCCTCCTGCACCTCGCCGACCAGGTCAGGGCCCTGCGGCCGGACCGTCCGGACGGCTACGGCTTCCTCGCCGCTCCCCCGGCGCAGGACACCGGCGGCGGCTCCGGCCACGGACCGGGCTCGGGACGCCACCGCGTCACCGGCACCACGCCCGGCTCCAGCAACTCCAGTCCCTCGAAGTAGCCCGCGATCCGATCGGTGCTCCGCGGCGTGTAGGGGACGCCGCCGCTGCGGCCGTTGTGCCGCTCCAGCGACGCGACGTAGGCGGGGTCGGCGGTGCTGCCGTCGTAGGCGGCCAGGTAGCTGCCGGACGGCAGCGCCGCCGTCAGCCGCCGGACGATCGAGCGCGCCTCGCCGTAGTCCTCGATCAGTCCCAGGATGCCCATCAGCAGGAGGGCGACCGGCCGGTCGAAGTCGAGCGTCCGGGCGGCCTCGTCCAGGATGGCTCCGGGGTCGCGGACGTCCGCCTCGATGTAGTCGGTGGCGCCCTCCGGGCTGCTCTTCAGCAGCGCCTGCGCGTGGACGAGCACCAGCGGGTCGTTGTCGACGTAGACGATCCGGGACGCGGGCGCGAGCCGCTGCGCGACCTCGTGGGTGTTGTCCATGCAGGGCAGCCCGGTGCCGATGTCGAGGAACTGCCGTATCCCCGCCTCCCCGGCGAGGTGCCGCACCACCCGCGTGAGCATGTACCGCGAGTGCCGGGCCATGTCGACCATGCCGGGGAAGGTCGCGAAGATCCGGTCGCCCGCCTCCCGGTCGACGGGGTAGTTGTCCTTCCCGCCGAGGAGGTAGTTCCAGATCCGCGCCGAGTGCGGCACGGTGGTGTCGACTCCGGGGTGCGAGCCCATGGTCCGCATGCTCCTTCCCGCTCTTCGCGTGGCGGCGCCACCCGTGTGGAAACGTCGCTCACATGGAAGCACGGACGTACGCGTGGAGCGCGTCCCGGACGAACGCGGCGCCCTCCGCTCCCCCGTACGTCGCGGCGAACTCCGGGGTCTCGACGTAGGTGTCGCCGACGCAGCGCACCATCGCGGCGGCGCGCTCGCGGTCCCCGTCGGCCGTCGGCGTCCCGGGGATCGCGCGCAGCCAGTCGACGTGCCGGGCCGCGATCCGCTGCGCCCGCGCGGACGCCGGGTCCGCGCCGTCCCGCCACGCCTCGACCCACGCCGCGACCAGCGCGTCGGTGTCGCGCTTCCACGCGACCTGCTCTTGCAGCGTCTTCCCGTGCCACCACTCGTTGCTCTCCCGGAACGCCCGCTCGCCCCACCGCGCGACGACCTCGTCCCGGTACGGGTCGTTGAACCCGTCGAGCATCGTCTCCATCGACGGGTCGCGCCCGGCGGCCCGCGCGTCGAGGGTGTGCCGGACCGCCGCGATCCGCCGCTCCAGCCGGGCCCGCTCCCCTTCCAGCAGCCCGATGTGCTCGCGGAGCGCGGCCTCCTCGTCGGCCCGCCGGTCCAGCACGTCCGCGATCACCGGCAGGGCGAGGCCGAGGTCGCGCAGCAGCAGGACGGCCTGGAGCCGGACGAGCGCGTCCGCGTCGTAGTACCGGTAGCCGTTCTCCCCCACCCGCGACGGGCGCAGCAGCCCGATCTCGTCGTAGTGGCGCAGCGTCCGGCTGGTGACGCCGGCCTTGGCCGCGACCTGCTGAATCGTCCACTCCACGGTGCAACGATGTCACGTGGACGCGCGCCGCCGGTAACGCTCCCGCGCCAGCCCGTGGGCCGTGCCGAGCAGCTCCCGCACCGCGGCGTCCGTCCGCGCGCCGGGCTCGACCACGGCGAGCCAGCCGAGTTCGCCGTAGACGGGGTGCGCGAACACGGCGTCCGCCGTGCCCGGATCGGGGCCGCCGGTGCCCGGGTCGCGCGGCGCCCGGCCCGTCCACCGCACGAACGCGTCCTTCCCGGCGGCGATGTTCACCCGGAACGCGCCGGGACGGTTCAGCCGCGACGCCTCGTCCTCCGGGTAGTCCTTGGTCACGATCGTCGCGAACGGCTGCGCCGCCGCCGGGACGACCCCCTCGGGCGAGTAGTAGAAGAACGCGTCGCCCCACGCGATCTCGGGCGTCCCGTCGCCCGGACCGGGCTTGACGGCCAGCACGCCCTCCATCCCTTCGAGGAATGCGATGATCTCGTCGATGCTCATGCCTTCCAGCGTTACATTCAAGTGGTTGTGGAGACTTCGAGGCGTGAACAGCCAGGTGGAGCGACAGAAAGTCGCAACTTGCTGCGTACGGCCGACGTGGCGCGGCGCGCCGGGTACTCCGTCCAGCAGGTGCGCAACCTGGAGCGGGACGGAGTGCTGCCCCCGGCCGCGCGCACCCCGTCGGGATACCGGGTCTACGGCGAGGTCCACGTGCGCTCCGCGCTGGCCTACCGGGCGCTCGCGGCGGGCACCGGGCCCGTCGAGGCCAAGCGGATCATGCGCGCCGCGCACGCGTCCCCCGCGGACCTGCTCGCCCTGCTCGACGCCGCCCACGCCCGCCTCCACACCGAGCGCCGCCAGGTCGCCGAGGCCAGGGCGGCCGCCGAGGCGATCGCCGCCGAACCCGTCGCGGACGTCCGGCCGTCCGACGCGATGGGCGTCTCCGAACTCGCGGACGCGCTCGGCGTGCGCCCCTCGACGCTGCGGCACTGGGACGCCGAAGGGCTCGTCGTGCCCCGCCGGACGCCCGGCGCCGCCCGCCGGTACGCGCCCGGCGACGTCCGCGCCGCACGGATCGTCCACCAGCTCCGCTCGGCCGGGTACCGGATCGCCGCGCTGCGCGCGCTGATGCCGGAGCTGCGGCGGGCGCGGCGGTGGGACGAGGTGATGGCCGCGCTCGCCGACCGGGACGCGAGCATCGACGCCCGCTCGGCCGCCCTCCTCCGCGCCGCCGCCGCGCTCGCCGCGCTCCTCACTCCGTGACGATGTAGTCGCCCTCGAACTCCTTCGTCCATGCGAGGGCGGCTTCCCGCTCGGCCTCGCGCTGCGCGGTGAGGACGATCCGGTTCCCGTCGGGGTCGTCGATCGTCAGATCGGACGTGAACCACGGGGTGTCGGCGGGCCCCTCGACGCGCGCGCCGTCCGGCAGCGCCGCCCGCAGCGCGGCCGCGAGTTCCGCGAGGTCCTGCCCGCCCGCCTGGAAGCTGACGGTCGCGCTGCCCGCCCGCGGCTCGCCGGGGACGATCAGGATGTCCTGGTACTTCATCCGCCGCAGGTGGATCACCGCCGGACCGCCGTCCGGCCCGGGAACGGTCGCCAGGGAGACGAAGCCCGCCGCGTTGTAGAACGCCTCGGCGGCGGCCAGGTCCGCGACCTGGAACGTCGCGAACATCGGCATGGGGTAGATGGTGCGGTCGATCTCTGGAGTGCTCATGCCGCCGCACGCTAGAAGTTGACGTAGCGAGAAGGTCAAACGCGTTGCGGACCGCCCCGGCACACCCATGAGCCCGACCTTCGGCGGCGGCCGCACCATCGCCATGAAGCTGCCCAAGGCGCAGTTCGACCGCACCGTCGCCTCCTACCGCGTCGCCCCTCTGACGCCCGTCAGGCGGTCAGGCCCTCGTAGTACGCGCGGTGGGCCGGGTAGTAGTCGTCGAAGGACGGCGCGGGCGTCCCGGCGACGGAGGCGGCCAGGAAGTCGAGGTAGTACTCCCAGCCGGGGCCGGTCGACGCCACCTCCGTGTCCGGGTCGAGATGGTGCAGGAACGTCAGCGTCGTCACCCCGCCGTCCTCGGCGAGCCGGGCCTCCAGGTGCCAGCGGCCGTACTCGTCGACGGCCTCGACCTCCAGCCGGTGCGGCGGCTCGCACGCGATGATCGTCAGGTCGCTCTCCGGGCCGCCCTCCTCGTGGACGAGCGTGATCCGGACGGTCGCGCCCGGACGGCCCTCGCCGCGCCAGTGCGCGAACCAGCGGGCCGTCCGGTCGGGCTCGGTGATGCTCGCCCAGACGTCCTCGATCGGCGCCTTGAACGTGCGGACCATCTCCAGGTCGGTGCCGGTCGCCGCGGCGACGAGGCGTCCGGTGGGCGTGGGACTCATCCTGTGCTCCTCTTCGGTTCCTCCGCGGGCGCTCCGCCCGCCGGCGGTCGGGCGCGGCGGTCGCGCCGCGCCCGGTGGACCTCGGTCTCCAGCGCGTCGAGCCGCCGCTCCCAGACCTGGCCGCGGACGGCGTCCAGCCACGCGTCGATCTCGCTCAGCGGGCCGTGCTCGGCGCGGTAGTGGCGCTCGCGGCCGACGAGCTCGGCCGTGATCAGGCCCGCCTCGCGCAGCACCCGCAGGTGGCGGCTCACCGCGGGGCGGCTGATGTCGGGGAACGCGGCGGCCAGCGCGCCCGCCGTCCGCGGCCCGTCGCCGAGCAGCACCACGATGCGCCGACGCACGGGGTCGGCCACCGCATCGAAGACGTCCATGGGTATACGTAACCATCGTGTTACGCGTTTGTCCAGTGCGGCGGAACCGCCGCGCCGGCGGCGGGCGGCCGGCCGCCGCCATAAAGACCGGGCAATTGCCACCAAATAGCGCATATCTCCCTTCTTGGTGCATTAGTTATCAACTCCCCGCTATGCATTGATCACCGCCGGTACCTGTGGAACCCTTACCGATGCCCTCTTAGCGGACGGCGACGTGGCGCGGCCCGGCGTGGCGCGCGGAACGGCCGCCGCATGTGCCTGTACCCCGATGCCCGACTGGAGAAGGCGACTGTGACGCGACGCCGGGTCCCCCGCTGCGCGACCGTGCCGGCGACGACCCCCGAAGCCCGCCGGTGAGGTGGTGGAGGCGCGGAGGAGCGGCGGCGCGTCACAGTCGCCTTCTCCAGTCGGGCATCGGGGTACAGG
>NZ_QHJN01000374.1:0-1280 GCF_003947565.1 Actinomadura sp. WAC 06369
GGGTTCCGGGGAGGCGGACGCGGGCGAGGGTGCCGCCGCCGTCGGCGGGTTCGAGCGCGACCGTCCCGCCGCTGTCGGCGACGGCGCGGGCGACGATCGACAGGCCCAGCCCGGAGCCGGGCAGGCTCCGCGCGGACGGGGACCGCCAGAACCGTTCGAAGACGTGCGGGAGGTCGGCGGGCGGGATGCCGGGGCCGTGGTCGCGGACGGTGAGTTCGCCGCCGGCGAGGCGGACGTCGACGGCGCCGCCCGGCGGGCTGAACTTGACGGCGTTGTCGAGGAGGTTGACGACGGCGCGTTCCAGCGAGGCGGGGTCGCCCGGGACGTACCAGGGGCGGGTGTCGCCGCGGACGGTGAGGCCGGGGCCGCGCGGCCGGGCGCGTTCGACGGCGCGGGCGACGACGTCGTGCAGCGCGACGGTTCCGCGGACGGGCCCGGTCTCGTCGGGGCGGGCGAGTTCCAGCAGGTCGCCGACGAGGTCGGACAGTTCCAGCATCTGCGCCTTGACGCTGGTCAGCAGGGCGCGGCGGGTGGTGTCGGGCAGGGCGCGGCCGGCGGCGTCGGCGCGCAGCAGCAGGTCGATGTTGGTGCGCAGGCTGGTGAGGGGGGTGCGCAATTCGTGTCCGGCGTCGGCGATGAGGCGGCGCTGCCGTTCGCGGGACGCGGCGAGCGCGCCGGTCATGGTGTTGAAGGAGCGGCCGAGGCGGGCGATCTCGTCGGTGCCGTCCTCGGGGATGCGCACGTCCAGGTCCTCGGTGCGGGCGATGTGCTCGACGGCGCCGGTGAGCCGGTCGACGGGGCGCAGCCCGGCGCGGGCGATCATCAGCCCGGCGCCGGCGGAGGCCAGGACGCCCAGGGCGGTGACGGCGGCCAGCAGCAGCGCGAGGCCGTCGAGGGGGTCCTGGACGTCGTCGAGGGGAAGCGCGAACGACAGCGCGGCGGTGGAGCCGTCGAGGGTGCGGACGGGGCGGGTGAGGACGCGGACGTCGACGGCGGCGCCGTCGGCGGTGGTGCCGGTGCCGTCGTGCAGGGCGCGGGGGCTGTCGCCGCGCGCGACGGCGGCGTCGGCGTCGGTGACGTGCAGGGCGCCGGCGCCGGGGACGGTGCAGCGTCCGCCGCGGGCGTCGACGACCTGCATCATCGCGGAGGGGCCGGGCGGGCGGATCCCGGTGCCGGGGGTGGCGCCGCGGGTGCAGTCGCGCAGGACGTCGTGCAGTCCGCGCTGCAGCGGCGGGGGGCGGTGCGGCGCGGACTGCACGACGTCCTGCGCGACTGCACCC
>NZ_QHJN01000375.1:0-1181 GCF_003947565.1 Actinomadura sp. WAC 06369
ACCCGGCACACGGCCCCCGGCTCCGCCGCAACCGAACTCGAGCCCCCGCGAGGCCGACGCGGTGCGTCCTCGCGGGGGCTCGAGTTCGGTTGCGGCGGAGCCGGGGGCCGTGTGGCGGGGCAGGCCGGGCGGCGGGCGGCGAGGGCGGGCTTCAGGAGGTCGCGGACCTTGGCGGAGGGGGCGGCGGGGCGGGGTCTCTTGCCGCCGCTCCCTTCGGTGGGCCCGGTTTGTTCACACCCCCCGCGAGGACGACGCGGTGCGTCCTCGCGGGGGCTCGAGTTCGGTTGCGGCGGAGCCGGGGGCCGTGTGCCGGGTCAGGCCGGGAGGTGGGCGGCGAGGTCGGGCTTCAGCAGGTCGCGGACCTTGGCGTAGGGGGCGGCGAGGCGGGTTTTCATGCAGCCGCTCCCTTCGGTCGACCAGTTCAGTACCAACCGGTCGGGAGCGAAGAAGACCGTCGCGGCGGGCGGGATCTGTTCCGGGGAGATGCCTTCCGGGCTCTGCTCGGGGAAGAAGTCGGAGCGTTCCGGCGGCTGGTTCCGCGCGCAGCCGTTCGGGCCCCACATGTGGGTGACGGTTTCATCGGTCACGTAGGCCAGTCGGTCGAGCAGCGTGCTGATCCCGGTCGGGGTGAGGGTGTCGGGCTTGAAGATGTCGTCGGCCGTGTAGGCGCGGCCCGTCTCCGCGTCCACGGTGACCGCCCAGCCCGCGAGCTCACCGTCCGCGGGGAAGCACAGGACGGACTTGTTGTCGGGATAGAGCACGGAGATCAGGGACGAGTTCCTGATACCGATCCGTGCGGTCAGCTCCACAACGGCGTCCTGGGTGCAACCGGTTCCCATCTGCTGCGTCATGGCCCGGACCCGCTGGATCGTCCAGTCGACCGGGGAGCGGAGCGCCTGGTTGATCCGCTGCTCGACGGCGGGGTCGCGGTGGCCGCTGACGCGCACGTACTGCGAGCGCACCACCATCGGCAGGCCGTCCATCCGCTGGTTCTGGACGGCGACCGCCGCGGCGGCCGGGCGGGTCGGCGGCTGCTCGGGGGGCGTGTCGCGGCCGACGGCGTAGGCGCTCACGCCGCCGCCGACGAGCGCGGCCCCCGCGACGCCGACGGCGATCTTCCCGCCCACGCTCGCGAAGAACCCGGCCGCCGACGCGCCGCCCCCGGCCCCCGCGGCCGTCCC
>NZ_QHJN01000376.1:0-1136 GCF_003947565.1 Actinomadura sp. WAC 06369
GGCCCGACGAGCGCGCCCGGCCCGTCCGGCGCGTCCGGCGCATCCGGCGCGCCCACCTCCGGATCGTCCGCCCCGTCCGCCCCGTCTGCTTCCGGGCCGTCTGCTTCCGGGCCGTCTGCCTCGGGGGCAGACGACCCGGGACCGTCCGCCTCGTCCGCCCCGTCAGCTTCCGGGCCGACCTCCTCGGGATCGACCGACCCGAGGGCGTCTGCTTCCGGGCCGCCCGCTTCTGGGCCGACCGCCGCCGGGGCGGGGGACGGGTGTGAGGCCGTGGTGCTTCCCGCTCCCAAGGGCGAGACCCCCCATTCCCCTGGCGACACCCCGTCCAGTACCCCGTCGGGACACGACGGGACGAACGTCGGCCCGTCCGGCGCGGAACCCGGCGGCGAGGCCGGAGACGCCGGACCGCCCGGCGGTGACACCACGCCGACCGACAGCCCGTCCGGCACCGGCTCAGGCGGCGGTGAGAGCGGCACGAGTGGGACGTCCGGGAGCGGCACCGGCGGTGGCTCGGGTAAGGGCGGCAGCCAAGACTCGAACGGTGGCTCGGGCGCGGGGGGCGGAACGGGCGCAGGTGATGGCTCCGGTTCTGGGAATGGTTCGGGCTCGGGTGGCGGTCCGCATTCGGGCGGCGACTCCCACTCCGGTGAGGGGTCGGGTTCGGGCGGTGGCTCCGACTCGGGCGGTGGTTCCGGGTCGGCGTCGAGTGGCGGTTCCGGCTCGGGCTCAGGCGGTGGCTCTGGCTCGGGCACGGACGGCGGGCCGGCGGGGAGCGGATCGGGGAACGGCTCGGCCCACGGTGGCGGGGCGGATGGTGGCTCGTCCGGGAGCGGAGCGGGTTCGGGCGGCGGCTCGGGTAGTGGGTCGGGGTCCGGCGACGGCTCGGGTTCAGGTAGCGGATCGGGCTCTGGCGATGGGACGGACGGTGGCTCACCTGGGAGCGGTTCTGGTTCCGGTTCTGGCTCGGGCAATGGCTCGGGTTCGGGTAGCGGTTCCGGTTCCGGCTCGGGCGGTGGCTCGGGCTCGGGTTCGGGTAGCGGTTCGGGCTCTGGCGATGGGGCGGACGGTGGTTCGTCCGGGAGTGGGGCGGGGTCCGGCGGTGGCTCGGGTTCGGGTGGTGACTCCCACTCCGGTGA
>NZ_QHJN01000377.1:0-1117 GCF_003947565.1 Actinomadura sp. WAC 06369
GCTGGATCTGGTTGGTCCCCTCGTAGATCTGCGTGATCTTGGCGTCGCGCATCATCCGCTCCACCGGGAAGTCCCGCGTGTACCCGTACCCGCCCAGCAACTGCACCGCATCGGTCGTGACGTCCATCGCCACATCCGACGCCAGCGCCTTGCACGCCGACGACACGAACGTCAGATCCGCGACCTTCTCACCCCGCATCGCACGCTCGGACTTCACCGCCGCGTGATACGTCAGCTGACGCGCACCCTCCAGCCGCATCGCCATGTCCGCCAGCATGAACTGCACACCCTGGAAATCGGACACCGGCTTACCGAACTGCCGCCGCTCCTTCACATACCCCACAGCGAAGTCCAGCGCCCCCTGCGCGATCCCCAGCGCCTGCGCCGCGATCGTGATCCGCGTGTGGTCCAGCGTCGCCAACGCCGTCTTGAACCCCGTCCCCTCCGCACCGATGATCCGGTCCGCCGGGATCCGCACGTCCTCCAGGATCACCTGCCGGGTCGGCGACCCCTTGATCCCCAGCTTGCGCTCCTTCGGCCCGAACGACACCCCCGCGTCATCGCAGTCCACCACGAACGCCGAGATCCCCCGCGCCCCCGCCGACGGATCCGTCACCGCCATCACCGTGTAGTACTTCGACTCCCCCGCATTGGTGATCCACATCTTCGCGCCGTTGAGCACCCAGAAGTCACCGTCGCGCACCGCACGCGTCTTCATCCCCGCCGCGTCCGACCCCGCGTCCGCCTCCGACAACGCGTACGAGAACATCGCCTCGCCCGCCGCGACCGGCCCCAGAAACTTCTTCTTCAGCTCCCGCGACCCCGCCAGCAGCACCGGCACCGTCCCCAGCTTGTTCACCGCCGGGATCAACGACGACGACCCGCACGCCCGCGCGACCTCCTCGATCACGATCACCGTCGCCAACGCGTCCGCACCCGCACCACCGAACTCCTCCGGCACATGCACCGCGTGCAGATCATTGGCGACCAGCGCCTCCAGCGCCTCCCGCGGGAACCGCGACTCCTCGTCCACCTCCGCCGCGAACGGAGCGATCTTCGCATCGGCCAGCTCGCGCACCGTGCTGCGCAGCAGCTCGTGCTCCTCCGACGGAGCGTA
>NZ_QHJN01000378.1:0-1117 GCF_003947565.1 Actinomadura sp. WAC 06369
CCCGATGAGCGACCTTCCCGAGTTCCGGATCAGCGTCGACCAGAACCCGTACCTGCCGGACGGCGGGCGGGACATGCACGCGATCGTGTCCGTGGAGGCGCGGGCGCCCGGCGGGGGCGGCGCCGGGGCGGGCGCCGCGGCCGCGCGGGCGCCCGGCGGGGGCGGCGCCGGGGCGGGCGCCGCGGCGGCCGAGGTGATCGTCATCGACACGTCCGGGTCGATGTCGTTCGGCGGCAAGATGGCCGCGGCGAAGCGCGCGGCGGCCACGGCGGTCGACGTGCTGCGCGACGGCGTGCACTTCGCGGTCGTCGCGGGCGCCAACCGGCCCCGGATGGTCTTCCCGCAGGGGGAGCGGCTGGTGCGCGCGGACGCGCGGACGCGGCAGAGCGCGGTGCGCGCCGTCCGGCGGCTGGACGCGGCGGGCGGGACGGCGATCGGGTCGTGGCTGCGGCTCGCGGACCGGCTGCTGGCGGGGCACGACGGCGCGGTGCGGCACGCGATCCTGCTGACGGACGGCAAGAACCAGCACGAGTCGGCGGCGGAGCTGGACGCGGTGCTGCGGCGGTGCGCGGGCCGGTTCGTGTGCGACGCGCGCGGCGTCGGCACGGACTGGGAGGTCGCGGAGCTGCGCAAGATCGCGTCGGCGCTGCTGGGCGGGTTCCTGGACGTCCCCGACCCGGCCGACCTGGAGGCGGACTTCCGGGCGATGGCGCGCACCGCGATGGGCAAGCGGGTCGCGGACGTGGCGCTGCGCGTGTGGACGCCGCAGGCCGCGGAGCTGCGGTTCGTGAAGCAGATGGTCCCGGCGGTCGAGGACCTGACGGGGCGCCGCGTGGCGTCCGGGGAGCGGACGGGCGACTACCCGGTGGGCGCGTGGGGCAGCGAGGCGCGCGAGTACCACCTGTGCGTGCGGGTCCCGGCGGGCGCGATCGGGCAGCGGATGCGGGCGGCGTGGGTGAAGCTGGTGGCGCCGGGCGGCGCGGTTCTGGCGTCGGGGAACGTGCTGGCCGAGTGGACGGACGACGAGGCGCGGTCCACCCGGATCAACCGGCGGGTCGCGCACCACACGGGGCAGTCGGAGCTGGCGGAGGCGGTGCGGGAGGGGTTGGAGGCGCGC
>NZ_QHJN01000379.1:0-1112 GCF_003947565.1 Actinomadura sp. WAC 06369
CATCAACCGGCTCAAACGGCACCGGGCCGTGGCCACCCGGTACGACAAGCTCGCCGTCCGCTACGAAGCGACCCTCCACATCGCTGTCATCAACGACTGGCTGACCTGCCTTTGAAACACGCCCTAGAGGGGCACGGCGATTCGGCCGTGCCCCTCAGTGCTGTACGCAGCGTGCAGGGCCCCGCGTGTCCTCGATAGGTCCCTACAGCCGGCGGGCGAGTCGGCATGCTGACCCGGGGGACGTTTGGGCGTGGTGGGCTCCAAAAGTTTTTTGAAGAAGTTCGTTGGCGGTGTTGATCCGTGCCGCCGCCGTTCGACCTAGGGGTGAGAGGGTCCCGGAAGAGAGGGCCCGAACGAGGCGAGGGAGACGGAACGATGAAGTACATGCTGATCTGGCGCGCGACCGACGAGGCTTTCGCGCAGATGGGCGACGTCGACTTCACGCAGATGCTGGAGACGGTGGGGCGGTACAACGAGGAGCTGATCAAGGCGGGTGTGCTGCTGGCCGCGGAGGGGCTCGACGACGCGGCCGAGGGCGTGGTGGTCGACTACTCCGGGGAGACGCCGGTGGTCACCGACGGCCCGTACGGGGAGACCAAGGAGCTGTTCGGCGGGTTCTACATCCTCAACGTCGCCTCCAAGGAGGAGGCCGTGGAGTGGGCCAAGCGGTCGCCGATCACGGGGCCGGGGTTCAAGACCGAGATCCGCCGGGTCACCACGATCGACGAGTTCCCGCAGGACAACGAGTGGGTCCAGAAGGAGCGCGCCTGGCGCGAGGCCACCGGGCAGCTCTGAGCGAAATCTCGGGCAATGGGTGACTCGAACGGTCGTGAGGCCGTCACCGCCGTGTGGCGGATCGAGTCGGCGCGGATCGTCGGTGCGCTCGCGCGGTACACCGGCGATTTCGCGCTGGCGGAGGATCTGGCGCAGGAGGCGCTGGCGGAGGCGCTGGTGAACTGGCCGCGGGAGGGCGTGCCGCGGAATCCGGCGGGGTGGTTGCTGACGGTGGGCCGGCGGCGCGCGATCGACGCGTTCCGCCGGCGTGCGGCGCGTGATGAGAGGTACGCCGCCCTGGCGCGCGGGCTGGGTGAGGGGGGTGTCGCGTCGGGGGG
>NZ_QHJN01000380.1:0-1096 GCF_003947565.1 Actinomadura sp. WAC 06369
ACCGAGTCCCGGCACCCGTACACGCGCCTGCTCCTCGCGTCCGTGTCGGGTGCTTCGGGGACGGACGCGAGGAGCAGGCGCGTGTACGGGTGCCGGGACTCGGTGGCGAGCGCGGACGACGGGACGACCTCGCAGACCTTCCCCAGGTACATCACCAGGACGCGGTCGCTGACGTTCTTGACCACCGCCAGATCGTGCGCGATGAAGATCATGCTCAGCCGGCGTTCGGTGCGGGTGCGTTCGAGCAGGTTCAGGATCTGCGCCTGCACGGAGACGTCGAGGGACGAGACGGGCTCGTCGCAGATGAGGACGTCCGGGTCCGTCATGAGCGCGCGGGCGATGCAGACGCGCTGGCACTGGCCGCCCGACAGCTCGTGCGGCCGCCGGTCCCGGACGGTCGCGGGGTCGAGCCCGACGGACCGCAGGACCTCGTCGACGCGGTCGGCGGACGGGCGCTCGCCGCGGATGGCGGGGCCCTCGGCGACGAGGTCGCGGACGCGGCGGCGCGGGTTCAGCGCGGCGACCGGGTTCTGCAGGATCATCTGCAGGCGCGCGCGCTGCTCGCGGAGGCGCGCGGGGGGCAGTCCGGTGAGTTCGGTGCCGCCGAGGCGGACCGAGCCCGATGACGGCGGGGGCGCCTGGAGGACGGCGCGTCCGGTGCTGGACTTGCCGCAGCCGGACTCGCCGAGGATGCCGAGGGTCTCGCCGTCGAGGAGGTCGAAGCTGACGCCGGAGACGGCGTGCACGGTGCCGCGTCCCGCGGGGAACTCGACGGTCAGATCGCGGACGGTGAGGACGGGGTCGGCGTCGGGGCGCAGGTGCGCGGTTCCGGTTCCGGCCATCAGGCGCCTCCTCGGGGGTGGTGGCAGGCGAACGCGCGGTCGCCCGACGGGACGAGCGGCGGGGCGTCCGTGCGGCAGACGCCGGTGGCGTGCCCGCAGCGGGGCGCGAAGCGGCAGCCGGGCGGTGGCTCCGCCATGTTCGGCGGTGCGCCGTCGATCGCCCGCAGGACCGTGTGGGGCGGGTCGTCCAGGTGCGGGATCGAGGCGAGGAGCGCCTCGGTGTAGGGGTGCCGGGGGTCGTCGAACAGGGGGCG
>NZ_QHJN01000381.1:0-1076 GCF_003947565.1 Actinomadura sp. WAC 06369
CCCGAACGCGACGTCAGCACCACACGGGCGGCATCATGCTCGGCCAGCCAAGGGCCAATGCACACACCGATCGAGCCGGTGCCGCCGGTCAGCAGAACCGTCCCACGCGGCGACCACGACTCCGGCTCCGACCGCCGAGGCTCGGCACGGACCAGACGACGCAGAAACGTCCCCGAGCCCCGCACCGCGACCTGATCCTCGACACCCTCGGCGAGGACCCGGACGAGCCGCGCACCGGCCTCGCCGTCCACCACCGGCGGCAGATCGACCAAGCCGCCCCACCGGTCCGGGTGCTCCAACCCCACCGTCCGACCGAAACCCCACACCTGCGTCTGCGTCGGACTCGTCGTCACCTCGTCCGGACCAACGCTCACCGCACCCCGAGTCAGCACCCACACCGGCGCCTCGACACCGGCCCGACCCAGCACCTGCACCAAGGCGAGGGTGTCGACACCGCCCCGGGGCACCCACGGGTACTGCGCATCCGCCGACTCGTCGAACGCCAGCAGCGACACCACACCGCTCAGGTCAGCAGATGCGGCCACCGCCTCCTCGACATCGTCCAAGTTCGTCCGCATCACCTCGGCACCGTGGCCGGAGAGGGCGTCGGCGATCACAGACGCGTCAGGGCTCTCACCGACCAGCAGCCAGGTGCCCGACAACGCGGGGACGCCGCTCCCCTTTGCCGGCCGCCAGGTGATCCGGTACCGCCAATCGTCCGCCGAAACCTTGCCCCGCCCCGACGTCGGCGACTCCGGCCAGAACCGTCGCCGCTGGAACGCGTACGTCGGCAGGTCCACAGTGCTGCCGCGGTCGACAAGGCCCGCCCAGTCCACGGGAGCGCCCTGGACATATGCCTCGGCGAGCGAGGTCAGCAGGCGGTCAGCGCCACCTTCTTCGCGGCGCAGTGTCCCGACCACCACCGGCGCCTGGTCTTCGAGACTCTCGGCGATGGCCGGGGTGAGGACGGGGTGCGGGGACGATTCGACGAACACCCCATGCCCCGACTCGCCCAGGACCCGGATCGCGCGATCGAACTCGACCGTCTCGCGCAGGCTCGCGTACCAGTACTCCGG
>NZ_QHJN01000382.1:0-1067 GCF_003947565.1 Actinomadura sp. WAC 06369
GGCCAGTAGCGCCGGTGTTGGAACGCATACGTCGGCAACTCCACCCGCCGTGCCGCCTCCCGCACACCACCCGACCCCGGCAACACCCGACCCCAGTCGACATCCAGACCACCCACGAACGCCTGACCCAACGACCGCAACAACCGATCCGCACCACCGTCGTCACGCCGCAACGACTCCACCAACACCACCCCACCCGACGCGGAGGCCGTATCGGCACCGGTGTCCAACACCTCACCCACCGCACCCAGCAGCACCGGATGCGCCGACACCTCCACAAAAGCACCCACACCCGAACCCGCCAGCACCCCCACCGCCTCACCGAACCGCACCCGACGCCGCACATTCTCAAACCAATAACCCGGCCCCAACTCACCCCCCGACACCACACGACCCAGCACCGTCGAAAAAAACTCCACCCCACCAGCACCCGGCTCAATCCCCGACAACAACCCCGGCAACACACCCGCCAACGAATCACACAACCGCGAATGCGCCACAAAATCCGACACCGGAACCCGCCACCGCATCACCCGACGCCGACGCAACTCCCGCTCCAACTCCACCAACGCCCCAGGCTCACCCGACACCACCACCGACACCGGCGAATTCACCGCCGCCACCGACAACCGACCCCCGAACCCCTCCACCAACTCACCCACACCCGCCACCGGCATCACCACCGACAACATCCCCCCCTCCACACCCAAACCCGCCAACGCACGCGACCGCACCGCCACCACACGCGCACCATCGGCCAGCGACAACACACCCGCCACCGTCGCCGCCGCGATCTCCCCCTGCGAATGCCCCACCACCACATCCGGCCGCACACCCGCCGCCTCCCACACCGCCGCAAGCGACACCATCACCGCCCACAACACCGGCTGCACCACATCCGCCGACCCAAGCTCCCGAGCACCCTCCGCCCCACACAAAACCTCCACCAGATCCCACTCCACATGAGGCGCGAGAGCCTCCGCACACTCCGCCAACCGCGCCGCGAACACCGGCGACTCCACCAACAAACGCCGCCCCATCCCGGTCCACTGGCTCCCCTGACCGGG
>NZ_QHJN01000383.1:0-1030 GCF_003947565.1 Actinomadura sp. WAC 06369
GGGTGATTTGGCGGTGTGTGGGACGGGGTGGGTCGGTACGCTCGCGGGATGAATCAGCCGCCGTATGGGCCGCCTTATGGGGGTGGGGTGCCGCAGCCCTATGGGGGGTTGCCGCCTTATCGGCCTCGGCGGCGGAAGAGCGCGCTGGTTGTGCCGCTGGTGTTGGTGGGGCTCGTGGTGCTGTTGGTGAGTGGAGTCGGGGGTGTGTACTACTTCAGCGAGTACCGGCCTCGGCAGTACCTCGAGGACTGGAGCTGGGAGATGGGGTACGCCGACACGCTCGTCCGGACGCAGGGGTTCGCGGACCGGGAGAAGGCGTACGTTCGGCTGGAGCAGGCGTGTGCTCCCGGGTACGGCGGGTGCAGGGTGTCGCCGGTCGAGGACATCGTGCGGTGGCTCGGGCGGGGGGTCGGGAGCATGACCGAGGCGGAGGCCGCGGAGTGCTTCCGGGACGGGTGCGAGCGGGTCTTCTATCGGGACGGGCACAAGGCCGTTGTGCGGTTCCAGCAGGTGACCAGTTCCGGGTGGAACTTCCTGGTCGAGGTCTACCTCTACTGGTGACGGGTCACTTGGTGGCGGCCTGCTGCATCAGTTCGAGGAGGCCGGCTTCGCGGTCCTGGGCGGTCGCGCCGTAGTCGTGGCTGTAGGTGAAGTCGGCGTTCGGGAAGCGGGTGAGCCACATCGCGCAGTAGTTGCCCGGCATGAGGCACGGTTCGAGCTCGGTGTAGACGCGGGTGACCTGCTCCGGACGGACGCCTTGGGCCTGCAGGCGGTCCCAGAGGAGATGCTCGGGGTGCTGGACGCCGACGCGGGTCTGTTCGGTCTCGATGCGGCGGCGGCCGCCGATGCCTTCGACCTCGAAGGCGACGGACGCGGGGAAGCTGAGCGCGTGCCGGATGGTCTCGAGGACGCGCGACCACCAGGACTCGTCGTCGTCGAGGGCGGCGGCGTCGATCTGGAGGAGCCGGGCGCGGAGCTCGCGGAAGACGTCGAGGGGGTCCCGGCGGCCGCCGCCGCATCGAGACCGAAC
>NZ_QHJN01000040.1:0-52529 GCF_003947565.1 Actinomadura sp. WAC 06369
GTGCCGACCCGCTTCGGGTCGCCCGCCTGCAGCGGCTCCGTCTTCGCGTTGGACACTCCGCCCGCCCTCCCGCCGCGCCGGCCACCGACCGGACCCGGCCGTCCGGGCTCCCCCGGGGACCGAAGCGCCGCAGGGGCCCGGCCGCGCGCCGGTCCGACCGCTAATAAACACTGCCGTTCTCCTAAGAGTACAGCCCGCGGCACGGCACGCGGGGCGGTCAGCCGAGGGTGAGGCGTCCTTCTATGAGCGCCCGCTGGGCGGGGTTGGCGGTGAGCCGCAGGGCCCTCCCGTCGGCGGCGCGGGCCTCGGCGGGACGGCCGAGGGCGCGCAGCAGTTCGGCCCGGGTGGCGTGGTACGGCGGGTAGCGCTCCAGGGTCGCGCGGTCGTTCTCCGGGAGGGCGTCCAGGTCGGCCAGGGCGTTGCGGGCGCCGCCGCGGGAACCGGGGTGGTGGTGCAGGGCGATGGCGCGCTGGAGCCGGTGCACGGGGGACGGCGCCATCGCCAGCAGCATGTCGTACAGCACGACGATCTGCGGCCAGTCGGTGTCGTCCCAGGCAGGTGCTTCGGCGTGGCAGGCGACGATCGCGGCCTGCACCTGGTACGGGCCGGGGCCGCGGAGCGCCGCGGCGCGTTCGAGCAGCCGGACCCCCTCGGCGATGGCGTCGCGGTCCCAGCGGGCGCGGTCCTGGTCGCGCAGCGGCACCAGGTCGCCGCCGCCGTCGAAGCGGGCGGCGGCGCGGGCCCGGTGCAGGCGGATGAGGGCGAGCAGGCCGAGGACCTCGGGCTGCCGCGGCATCAGCCACGCGAGCTGCGCGGCGAGCCATTCGGCGTCGGCCGCCAGGTCGGGCGCGTGCGTCCGTCCGCCCGTGCTGGCCAGGTACCCCTCGTTGAACAGCAGGTAGATGACGGTCAGGACCTCGCGCAGCCGGTCGGGAAGGTCGTCGCCGGCGGGGACGCGGTAGGGGATGCGCGCGTCGGCGATCTTGCGTTTGGCACGGGTGATGCGCCGGGAGACCGCCGGTTCCGAGGCCAGGAGCGCGGCGGCGATCTGCGCGGTGGTGAGCCCGCACACGGCCCGCAGGGTGAGCGCGATCCGCGCGGCCGGCGGCAGCGCGGGGTGGCAGCAGGTGAACAGCAGCTTGAGCCGGTCGTCGGGTTCGGACGGCACCGGCCACCGCAGCCGCGCCAGCTTGTCGCGCTGGACGGCGCGGCGGCGCAGCACGTCGATGCCGCGGCGGCGCGCGGTGGTGAGCAGCCAGGCGTCCGGATGCTCGGGGATCCCGTCGACCGGCCAGCGCCGCAGCGCGGTCTCGACCGCGTCCTGGACGACGTCCTCGGCGGCGGCGAAGTCGTCCAGCACCCGCACCAGGCACGCGGTGAGCCGGCCCGCGTGCTCGCGCACGGTGCGGGCCAGCTCGGCGTGCACCCGCGGGTCCGGGTGGGCGGACGCCATCAGGTGATCGGGCGGATCTCGACGAGCGGGCACGCCGGCCACGAGCGGGCCACCGCCATCGCCGCGTCCAGGTCGGCGACCTCGATCTCGGCGTACCCGGACACGACCTCCTTGCCTTCCACGAACGGCCCGTCGGTGACGATCGCGTCCCCGCCCGCCAGCCGCATCGTGGTGGCGGTCTCGGCGGGCCGCAGGTGCGCGTGGTGGGTGATCACGGCCGCGTGCTCGGTGAACCAGCGCCCCACCGCCTCGAACGCCGCCTGCCGCTCGTCCTCGCCCATCGCCTCCAGCTCGCGGGCGAACTCCTCGGTCTCGACGAACATCAGCACGTACTTCACGTGTGTCTCCTTCCCCGGAACGGCCGCCCGACGTCTTTCGCCGGGAAGCGCTCCTCACCCCCAAGACGAACGGGCCCTCCCCCGATCCGACACCGCCGCCGGCCGTTTTCCCCGGCGTCGCCGGGGTCAGGCCCGCCTTGCGGAGCCGGGTGCCGAGGCCCGTCCAGGCGTTCGGGACGTCCGGCGGCCCGGCGAACCAGCGCTCCCAGACCGGTCGGACGTGCTCGGGGACGGGCGGGAAGTACACCCCGTCGAGCTCCAGGTCGATCAGGTCCGTGCCGTGCGCGGACGGGCGCCAGGCGCGGACCTCGACCCAGAGCGTCCGGTCGGTGAGGGGTTCGCCCCGGTCGTCCCGTATCTCCAGGACGGTCTCGTCGAGGTTCAGCGCGCGGCGGGTGCCCTTCGCCAGGGCCGCCCGCAGCCGGTCTCCGGGGGCGAGGCCGCGCAGGACGAGCGCGGGCCGCTCCCGCTCGGGCGGCAGGACGCGGGCGAACTCCCGGCAGGAGCCCAGCCACCGGCGCTCGTCGTGCACCCGGACGCGGCCCCGGTGCCCCTCGGGCGGGCCTTCGTCGTCGTCCAGGCCGGTCAGCACGAGGCTGCCCGACGCCGGGTGGAGCCCGGGGGCGCGGGCGTCCTCCAGCAGCCAGGCGTCGCCGCCGTCGGGGACGAGCCAGACCCGGTCGCCGACCCACCCGTGGACTCCGGCGCCGTCCGGGACCCAGCCGAGCAGCTCGTACGTCCCGCGCTCGGGCTCGCCGAAGAGGCCGTCCACCGCGGCGCACACGCCGAGGACGTGGTCGTCTTCGGCGGCGACCAGGGTGAACCGGCCACGTCCGCGATGTTCCACGATGCCCATCATGCCCGGATCGGCGCGCGGGCGGGGATGCCTGTCGGGGGCGGCTGGCAGGGTTGCGCGGAAACGCTCCCGAGAAAGGTGACGCCATGACGCTGCTCGACTCCAGCGGACGGGCCCTCCCGCTGCCTCCCGACCCGCCGAGCCCGGTGCCGGACGAGGTCGGGCGCGGGCTGGCGGCGTTCCGGGCGGGCGACGCCGGGCGGGCGCGGGAGCTGCTGGCCGCGGCCGCCGACGCGGGACGGACGAGCGCGTCCGGGCACGCGGCGATGGCGCTGGCGGGCATCGGGATCGGCGAGGACGGGCTCGACGGCCCGCACCGGGCGCGGCTGGAGCAGGCGGCCTCGGGCGAGGACCCGTGGCTGGGGCCGCTGGCCGCGGTGCTGCTCACCCCGGACTTCCGGTCGGGCGCCTCGGCGGACCCGGACGGGCGGCTCCTCCCGGGCCTCGCGGCCTGGCTCACCGGTGACCCGGACGCCGCGCGGGACGGCTTCGGGCGCACCTTCGAGGCCCGCAAGGGCACGGCCGCCGGAGACGTCGCGGGCCTGCTGCTCGGCGCCCTCCTCGTCCAGGGCGGGGAGCCGGAGGCCGCCCTCGAACCGCTCCGCTACACGCGGAAGATGTCCGACGGCACACTGGCGGCCTTCGCCGGCCATCTCGAGGCGCACGTCCTCATCGGGCAGGGCAAGAAGGAGCGTGCGAGCACGGCGCTGTCGTACGCGCACCGCGCGTCCCATCCGGCAGGAGGCGGCGACGCGGGGCTGCACCCGTGGGTCGCGGTCAGGTTCGGCGAGCTGCTGGCGAGCGAACCGTGGATGGACATCGTGTACGACCAGGTCGAGCAGAGCGGGGTGAGCGAGGGCTCGGTGATCCGGGAGCCGTTCGAGTCCGCCCAGTACCAGAAAGAGGTCAGCGCACCCGCGCTCGCCGACATCGGCCTGTTCCTGTTCCCGGCCACGTTCGAACCCGTGCACGCGGGTCTGGACCGTCTGAAGGAATGGAGCGACGAACGGTACGAGCGCGCCCGCAGGCTGGTGCTCACGCTCTACACCTTCGTCGAGGACGGCCGCGACGCGGAGCGCACGCGGGGCCTGGCGGAGCTGCTGGCGAAACTCGACCTGCCGAGGCCCGAGTACTGATCGGCGAAGGGCGCGGGTGCCGCGCCGCCGGCCGTGTCCGCCTTCGGACACGGCCGTTTCACCGGTCGGGATGTTCATGGATGGTGAGGCCATGCGCTCCCTGATCCGTGTCCTCACCCTCGCCGCCGCCGGTGCCGCCGCGGCCTTGACCGCCTCCCCCGCGCTGGCGTCCGCTCCCGCCGGGTTCCCGGTGTGCATTCCGGAAGCGCCGGTGTGCGCGGGCATCACCGGCGAGCCGGGGGGCTACTTCTATGCGTTCCGCTTCCAGCCGCAGCCGACCGGCGTCCTGACGTTCACCGTCAACGACGCGTACGCGCCCGGGAGCGTGTACTACGAGAGCGGCCCCACGTACCTGCGCGGCGAGTACCGGCCCACCGTGCCGCTGGTCAGCGGGGACGAGGTCTGCTTGAGCTACACGATCTCCGGCTGGCCCGGCGAGACCTGCGACACCGTGCCGTGACCGGCCGTCGCGGTCGCCCGCCGCCCGCGGAGGTCAGGCGAAGCCTGTATCTCTAGAGGGGACACAAGGGGGCGATGCGCATCATGGCGGGGCCGGTCGAACTGTGCGGCAGAGAGCCGGAGGCCGCGTCGGTCGCGGACCTGCTCGCCGGGGCGCGCCGCGGCGAGAGCGCGGTGCTGGTGCTGCGCGGGGAACCGGGCATCGGCAAGACGGCGCTCCTCGACCACGCCGCCGCGGCGGCCGGGGACCTGCGGACGCTCCGCGGCGCGGGCGTCGAGTTCGAGGCGGAACTGCCGTACTCGGGCCTCCAGCTGCTGCTGCGTCCGGCGCTGGGCCGCCGCGCCGCGCTGCCCGCCCCGCAGCGCGCGGCCCTGGAGGCGGCGTGCGGGCTCGGCGCGGGCGGCGGCGCCGACCCGATGCTGGTGGGGCTCGCGGTGCTGTCGCTGCTCACCGACCACGCGGGCGCGGACGGGGCGCTGTGCCTGGTCGACGACGCGCAGTGGCTCGACCGGGCCTCGCGGGACGCGCTGCTGTTCGCCGCGCGGCGCCTGCAGGCCGAGGGCGTCGTCATGCTCTTCGCCGTCCGGGACGGCGAGGGCGACTTCCCGGCGGCGGGCCTTCCGGAGCTGCGGCTGGCCGGGCTGGCCCCGGCGGCGGCCGCCGCGCTGCTCGACCGGGCGCCGCTGGCTCCCGACCTGCGGTACCGCCTGCTGGCGGAGGCGGGCGGGAACCCGCTGGCGCTGCTGGAGCTGCCGGTGGCCCTGGCCGCCGAGGGCGGCGGGGCGTTCGCGCCGCGCGCGCTCCCGCTGACCGACCGCCTGCGGCTGGCCTTCCACGGGCAGGTCGGCCGGATGCCGGAGGCGTGCCAGCGGGTGCTGCTGGCGGCGGCGGCCGAGGAGTCCGGCGAGGTTGCGGTGATCCTGCGCGCCGCCGCCGCGCTGGGCGCGGCCGTCGAGGACCTGGCCCCGGCCGAGCGGGCCGGGCTGGTGCTGCGCGGGGGCGCCGAGGGCGTGCTCCGCTTCCGCCATCCGCTGGTCCGCGCCGCCGTCTACCAGCGTGCGCCGCTCGCGCAGCGGCTCGCCGTGCACCGCGCGCTCGCCGCCGCCCTCGACGCGCCCGAGCACGCCGACCGCCGGGCCTGGCACCTGGCGGCCGCCGCGACCGGAGCCGACGACGGGGTCGCCGCGGCGCTCGAACGCACCGCCGTCCGCGCGCGGGAGCGCAGCGGCCACCAGGCGGCGGCCGCCGCGTACGAGCAGGCCGCGCGGCTGAGCGCCGGGCCCGGAGACCGCGCGCGGCGCGAGGTCCTGGCGGCGGAGGCGGCCCTGGAGGCGGGCGACCTGGAACGTGCCAAGGCCCTCGGGACGCGCGCGTCCCGGCGGCAGGCCGGCCGGGACCCGGCCGGGCACGCGCGGATCGCCGCGGTGCGGGCGCACGCGGACTTCTGGCAGGGCTCCTACGCCGCCGCCCACCGGACGCTGCTGGACGGCGCCGCGCTCGTCCGCGACACCGACCCGGACCGGGCCGCCGCCCTGCTGGTCCAGGCCGTCCACCCGTCCTGGTACCTGGGCGAGCGGGCGCTCGCGGCGACGCTGGACCGGCTGACCGCGCTGCCGGACGACGGCGCGAGCCCGTTCGCGCCGATCGGCCCCTTCCTCGCCCGCCTCGGCCGGGACCGCGCCGGCCCGCCGCCGGGCCTGGGCGGCACCGTCGCCGAGGTGCGGCGGCGCGGCGGCGTCCCCGACCAGGCGCTGATGATCCTGTGCGGTGCCGCGCTCGCGCTGGGGCAGGACGCCGACGCGCACGCGCTGGCGGCCGAGCTCGCCGACGGGCAGCGCGCCCGGGGCGGCGCCGGGCGGCTGCCGACCGTGCTGTTCTTCGTGGCGGAGGGCGAGGTGTTCACCGGGCGGCATCTGGACGCGCTCGCCACGGCGTCCGAGGCCCTGGGGCTCGCCCGCGCCACCGGGCAGCGGCAGTGGGTCGGCCAGTTCGCGAGCGTGCTCGCCTACCTCGACGCGGTGCGGGGGCGGGAGGCGGACTGCCGCCGGAACGCCGAAGACGGGCTCGCCGGCGCGGCCGTCGGCGGCGTCTCGCCCGGAGCGCCGTGGGCGCACTGGTCGCTCGGGCTGCTGGACCTCGGGCTCGGCCGCGCCGAGGCGGCGCTCGCCCGCTTCGAGCGGCTGGCCCGCGAGCCGATGCGCCACCACATCTGCGCGACCCGCTCCATCCCCGACCTGGTGGAGTCGGCCGTCCGGGTGGGGGCGCCGGAGCGCGCCGCGGAGCCGCTGGAGCGCTTCGAGCGGTGGGCCGGGGCGGTCGGGCTGCCGTGGGCGGACGCGCTGGTGCTGCGCTGCCGCGGGCTGCTGGCCGCCGACGACCGGGCCGAGGAGTGCTACACCGGGGCCCTGCGGCTGCACGACCGGGACGACCGCGCGCTGGAGTACGCCCGGACCGCGCTGCTGTACGGCGAGTGGCTGCGCCGGGCCCGGCGCAAGGCCGAGGCGCGCGGGCGGCTGCAGGACGCGCTGGACGTCTTCGACCGGCTCGGCATGCGCCCGTGGGCCGACCGCGCCCGCGGCGAGCTCACCGCGACCGGCGTCCCGGACCGGGGCGCGCGGGCCGGCGGGGCGGCCGCCGGCCTCACCCCGCAGGAGCTCCAGATCGCGCGGCTCGCCGCGCGGGGCCTGTCCAACCGCGACATCGCGGCGCGGCTGTTCCTCAGCCACCGGACGGTCGGCTACCACCTCTACAAGGCGTATCCCAAACTCGGCGTCGCCTCCCGGGGCGAGCTGAGGGACGTCGCCGACCGGCTCGGGCTGTGAGAGGCTGCCCCGGTGACGGCTCCCGAGCAGGCGCTCCCCCCGCAGGTGCTTCCCGGACAGGTGCTTCCCGTGGACGTCGACGAGGTCCCGGCGGTCGAGCTCGGACCCGGCGTCCGCGCCCGGACGCTCCCGGGCATGCCGGGCGTCCGGACGTGGGTGATCGACCTGGACCCGGGCGCGGAATGGCCGGGGCTCGACGTGCACGAGACCTACGGCGAGGCGTACTTCGTCGTGCGCGGCGAACTCATCGAGGGGGACCTGGTCCACGGGCCGGGCACCTACGTCGCGTTCGGTCCGGGGACGAGCCACCGGCCCCGCACCGAGACCGGTGTGCGCGCGTTCGGGTTCAACTACGACGCCTGAGGAGTCCCGGCGGGACGAGCGGTGGCCCGCGGGCTATCCGGCGGCGAGCGCGTCCCGCATGGCCCGCACGGCGGGGGCCGGGTCGTAGCCGTCGGGGACGCCCTCGACCAGGACGATGTCGCCCTCGATGTGCCGCGAGCGCAGCGGCGCGATCGCCCGGTACGCGGGCGAGTCCCACCAGGCCCGCGCTTCGGCGGCCCCGGGGAAGCCGATCATCACGACGGCTCCGGGCCAGCCGCCCTCCAGCACCCGGTGGGCGGTCATGTGCACGAGGTAGCGGCCGCCGTACGGCGCGAACGTGCCGGGCAGGCGCTCGATGTAGTCGGCGATGTCCGGGTGCGGAGGGGCGTCCTGCAGGTGGGCGATGACGTAGGCGGTCACGGTTGCTCCTCGGATGGTGCGGGCGGATGCTGCGGGCGGCGGGGCGGGGCGGGGCGGGCCGCGGCGCGGCCCGCCCCGGGGGCGGTCAGGCTCCGGCCGGGACCCGGTCGAGGAAGCCGAGCACCTGGCGGATCCGCCCGTCGGCGCCGAGCACCGCGACGTCGAAGCCGATGACGACGGGCTCGCCGCCCGCGGGGCCCAGGTGCCAGGTGAACCGGGCGATGTCGTGGTGGGCGTCCACCGCGCCGCCGAGGCTGAAGACCAGCCCGCCGAACTGCGCCTGGACGGCCGCGATGGTGGCGTCGAGCCCGTCCGGGCCCTCGACGGACGCCAGCGGGTCGGTGTAGACGGCGTCGTCGGCGAAGACCTCCGCCAGGATCGCGCGCCGCGCGGCGGCGTCGGTCTCGTTCCACGCGGCGAGGTAGCGCTCGACCAGCTCGGTGATGTCGCTCATGTGCTTCTCCCTGGGGCGTGCTCTCTCTTGGTGATGACCACGCTAGGGAGGCGGGGCGTGCGGGGAATCTGACGTGCTTAGGTACTTTCGCGCGGCGGGCGGGGCGCCTCTCATGGCGCGGTGAGCACCAGCGGCGAGTTGATGACCGTGCTTCCCGTCGCCCAGATCCGTCCGCTCGGCGCGACGGAGACGTCGTCCACCCACGTCTCGACCGGGGTGGTGAACGTCTGCCAGGTGCCGCCCGCGTAGCGCAGGAGCGGCGCGGGGCCGTAGATGCTCGCGCGGGAGAGGACCACGAGGGGGTTGCCGTCGCCGTCCAGCCGCACCTTCTCGCCGTAACCGTCGAAGGCGTCGGCGGCGGGGGCCGCGGTCCACGCCGCGCCGTCCCAGCGGTACAGGGCGTCCCAGGTGAGCGCCCACACCGTGCCGCCGGCGGCGGGCGCGACGCTCTCGACGCACCGGTCGGCGGGGAGCGGGGGCAGCGCGGTCCAGGCGGCGCCGTCCCAGCGCAGGACGACCGGTTCGGGCCGTCCGGCGGCGGCGTCGTAGCGGCAGCCGCCTCCCCACGCCTCGGTGGCGCCGCGGGCCTGGACGTCCGACAGCCCGTCCTGCAGCGGGCGGGCGACGGGGTCGGCCGCCCAGGCGCCGCCGACGCGGCGGAACAGCGCGGGGACGAGCTGCCCGCCGTCCGGGCCGCCGGAGACGTCGACCTGGATCCACACCCCGGCCGGTCCCGCCCACATGCGGGTGCCGTGGGCGTAGGCGACGCCGGGCGGCGGGGCGACCGGCCGGAACGCGGTGCCGTCGAACCGCGCGAGGTAGAGGTCCTCGTCGTCCTGGACGCCCCAGGCCCAGACCTCGCCGCCGTGCGCGACGACCTGCCAGACGGCGCCGCTCCCGGACCAGCCTTCGAGCGGGTACTCCTTCCACTGCGCGCCCGCGCGGCGGCGCACCACCGGATTGCCGGTGCCGTCGCCCGTCCGCCCCTGCCGGCCGGAGATCCACGCCTCGGTGTCGGAGACGGCGGCGACGCCGGTCACCCCCGCCCGGGGCCACAGGAACGGAAGCGGGACGTCGCGCAGCGCGGCCGGTGCGGGCTCCGCGTGGACGGCGGCGGCGGGGGTCAGGGCGACGACTGCGGCGGCGGCGACGGCGAGCCGGACGGGGAGTGCTCTCATGCGGCCATCATGCGGCGCCCGCCAAAAAGATGCCAGTGTTTACTGGGAAATTCGGCCGCGCCGCCCGGCCGGTACCGGTCGGCGCGGCGGCCGCTACGCGCGCGGCGGCCGCTACGCGCGCGGCTTCCGGTCCGCGGCGCGGGCCCGCTTCTCCTCGTCCTCCAGCAGGGGGCCGACGCGGAACGGGACCTGGTCGGTGAGGACGATCGAGGTGGTGCTGCGCCGGACGCCCGGGCAGGCGAGGATCGCGTCGATCACCTCGTGGAGCTGCTTGCCGTTCGGGGCGACCGCGCGCACCAGCAGGTCGCCCTGGCCGGTGATGCCGAGGACCTCCAGGACGCGCGGGATCGCCGCCAGCCCCGCCGCCGCCTCGCGCAGCCGCCCCTGCGCGACCTCCAGGGTGACGAACGCGGTCAGCTCGAAGCCGAGCGCGCCGAGGTCGACCTCCCGGCCGCGGTGCCCGATGACGCCCTCCCGTTCGAGGCGCTCGACGCGGGCGTGCGCGGTGTTGCGGGCGATGCCGAGCTTCGCGGCCAGCTCGGTGACCCCGATCCGCGGCTGCTCGACGAGCCGCCGCAGGATCTGCAGGTCGAGGAGGGTGGTACGGGTCACAGCGCTCAGCCTCCACGGTTCGTCCGGCCCATGTTTGAGCAATCTGCTCAACTATCGTCCAGCCATATTGCAATACGCTCACCGCAGAGCGCTAATGCAGGCATGAACACCATCGCTTCCCCGCTCCGCGACCGGCTGGAACTCGACCGGGGCCGGATCGCGATCGGCGGGGTCCACGCGCTCGTCCGGCTGCTGCTCGACCAGCGCCGCGCGGACGCCCGGCGCGGCTGGACGACCGCGGGGTTCGTCTCCGGGTACCGCGGCTCGCCGCTCGGCGGGCTCGACCAGCAGCTCGTGCGGGACGCGGCGCTGCTGGAGGCGGACGGCATCCGGTTCGTGCCCGGCGTGAACGAGGAGCTGGCGGCGACGGCCGTCTACGGCTCGCAGCTCGCCGAGCACCTGCCCGGCCCGCGCTACGAGGGCGTCTTCGGCCTCTGGTACGGCAAGGCGCCGGGCGTGGACCGGTCGCTGGACGCCTTCAAGCACGCGAACTGGCTCGGGACGTCCGCGCGCGGCGGGGTGCTCGCGGTGGTGGGCGACGACCCGTCGTGCAAGTCGTCCACGCTGCCGTCGGCGACGGAGGGCGCGCTCGCCGAGGCGTTCATGCCGGTGCTCGTCCCGGCGTCGGTCGGGGACGTGCTGCGGCTCGGCCGGCACGGGTTCGAGATGTCGCGGTTCAGCGGCGCCTGGACGGGCTTCAAGGTCGTCACGGACGTCGCCGACTCGCACGAGGTGGTGGACGTCGCGCCGCTGCCCGACCCGGTGCTGCCCGAGTTCGCGTGGCGGGGGCGCCCGTGGCGGCCGACGCGGCGGCCCGGCGTCGACCTGAAGGACACCGTCGCCCTGGAGCCGGAGGTGCTGGAGGGGCGGCTGCGGGCCGCGACCGCGTACGCCGCGGCGAACGGCCTCGACCGGATCGAGGGCGCGACCGGCGACGCGGCGATCGGGCTGGTGGCCGCCGGACGCACCTACCTGGAGCTGCGGGAGGCCCTCGACCGGCTCGGGCTGGACGACGCGGCGCTGGAGCGGCGCGGCGTCCGGCTGCTGCGGCTCGCCCTGGTCCACCCGCTGGACGCCGACCGGGTGCGGGAGTTCGCGCGGGGGCTCCGCGAGATCGTCGTGGTGGAGGAGAAGCGGGCGTTCATCGAGACGCAGATCCGGGACGTCCTGTACGACGCGGCGGACCGCCCCGCCGTGTACGGCAAGCGCGGGCCGACCGCGTACGGCGAGTCGGCGCCGCGCGTCCCCGGGTCCGGGCCGGACGGGACGCTCGTCCCGGTCGACGGCGGGCTCGACGCGGACCGGATCGTCAAGGCGCTGGCCCGGTACCTCGCCGACCGGATCGGCGCGGAGCACGTCGACCTGCGCGACCCCGTGCTGCGGCCCGGCAAGCCCGCGATCACCCTGCTCGGGGCCGCGCGGACGCCGTACTTCTGCTCGGGCTGCCCGCACAACCGGTCGACGGTCGTCCCGGACGGGTCGATCGCCGCGAGCGGCATCGGCTGCCACGTGATGACGGTGTTCACCGACCGCAGCATCGGGACGACGCAGATGGGCGGCGAGGGCGCGATGTGGGTCGGCGCGGCGCCGTTCAGCGACACCGAGCACCTGTTCCAGAACCTCGGCGACGGGACGTTCTTCCACTCGGGCGGCCTCGCGATCCGGCAGGCGGTCGCGGCGGGCACGAACATCACCTACAAGATCCTCTACAACGCGGCCGTGGCGATGACCGGCGGGCAGGACGCCGACGGCGGCGCCGACCCGGCGGCGATCACCCGGATGCTGCACGCCGAGGGCGTCGCGAAGATCGTCGTGGTGGCGGACGACCCGTCCCGGTACCCGCGCGGGACGGACTGGGCGCCGGGCGTCCGCGTCCGGCACCGCGACGACCTGGACGCCGTCCAGCGCGAGCTGCGCGCGACGCCCGGCGTGACCGTGCTGCTGTACGACCAGGCGTGCGCGGCGGAGACGCGGCGCAAGCGCAAGCGGGGCCTCGTGCCCGACCCGCGGACCCGCGTGCTGATCAACGAGTCGGTCTGCGAGGGCTGCGGCGACTGCGGCGTGAAGTCGAACTGCCTGAGCGTCGCGCCCGTCGAGACCGAGTTCGGGCGCAAGACGCAGATCGACCAGACGTCCTGCAACAAGGACTACTCGTGCGTCGACGGGGACTGCCCGTCGTTCCTGACGGTCGTCCCGGGCGAGGCTAAGGCCGCGCGGCCCCGGCTGCCGGAGATCGGGGCGCTCGCCGAGCCGGAGTCGCGCCCCGCGGCGGCGGACGTCCTGCTGGTCGGCATCGGCGGGACCGGCGTCGTGACCGTCAACCAGGTCCTCGCGACGGCCGCGCTGCTCGACGGGCGGCACGCCCGCGCGCTCGACCAGACCGGGCTCAGCCAGAAGGCCGGCGCGGTCGTGTCGCACCTGCGGATCGGGGACGGCGGGCGCGACCGCCCCGGCATGGTCGGCGCGGGCGGCGCGGACGCCTACCTGGTGTTCGACGCGCTGGCCGGGACGTCCGACGCGAACCTGCGCCGCTGCGCGCCGGACCGCACCGCCGCGGTCGTGTCGACCAGCGAGGTCCCGACCGGCCGGATGATCACCGACACGTCGGCGGCGCTGCCGCCGAGCGCCGCGCTCGTCCGGCGGATCGCGGACCGCACGGACGCCGGCCGCCTGGTCGCGTTCGACGCGCTCGCGCTCGCCGAGCGCTGGTTCGGCGCGACGACCACCGCGAACTTCGTCGTGGTCGGCGCCGCCTACCAGGCGGGACTGCTGCCGCTGTCGGCGGACGCGATCGAGCGGGCGCTCGCGCTCAACGGCGTCCAGGTGGACGCGAACGTGCAGGCGTTCCGCGCGGGGCGGCGGCTCGTCCTCGAACCGGGCTGGGCGGACGAGCCCGCGGCGCCGTCCCCCGCGCCGGTGCGGCGCCCGCTGGACCGCACCGCGCCCGCCGCCGAGCGCCTGGTCGACGCGTCCGGGGCGGACGGCGAGCTGGCCCGCGTCCTGCGGATCCGGGTGCCGGACCTCGCCGCCTACCAGGACCTCGCGCTCGCCGAGCGGTACCTGGCCGCCGTGCTGCGCGTCGCCGCCGCCGAGCGGGCCTCCGGCGCGGACGGGCAGCGGCTCGCGGTCGCCGTCGCGCGGAACCTGTACAAGCTGATGGCCTACAAGGACGAGTACGAGGTGGCGCGCCTGCACCTCGACCCGGAGCTGGCCCGGCGGGTCGAGGAGCGGTTCGGCGCGGGCGCCGAGGTCCGGTACATGCTGCACCCGCCGCTGCTGCGGGCGGTGGGGCTGGACCGGAAGATCGCGCTCGGCCGGTCGGCGCGCCCGGCGTTCCGCGCGCTGCGCGCGATGCGGCGGCTGCGCGGCACCCCGCTCGACCCGTTCGGCGCCGCCGCGCAGCGCCGCGCGGAGCGCCGCCTCGTCACCGGCTACGTGGCCGTCGTCAACGAGCTGGTCGCGGGCCTCCGCGACGGCGCGTCCCCGGAGCGGCGCGACCTCGCCGCCGAGATCGCGGAGCTGCCCGACATGGTCCGCGGCTACGAGGACGTCAAGACGGCGAACATCGCCCGCTACGAGGAGCGCCTCCGCGAGCTGCTGGCGGCGTGGCGCACGGAACGCTCCCCGGTCGCCCGCTGACCGGCGCGCCGACGCCCCCGCCGCGCGGCGGGGGCGTCGGTGTGCGCGGGCGCGGTCAGCGGCGGGTGGTGCGGCCGACCTCGCGGACCGCGTCCTTCGCCTTCTCGGCGACCTGCTTGGCGCCGCCCGCGGTGCGGTCCTTGCGGCCCTCCGCCTCCAGGTAGGGGTCGCGCGACCCGCGTCCCGCGTTCTCCTTCGCGCGGCCCTTGGCGCGCTGGGTCCGGTTCTTGAGCTTGTCGAGCATGCCCATGGGACTGTCCTCTCCGGGGGTCCGTCGTCGGCCGGTACGGGTGGACGGTCGGGGCCGTCCGCGGCCGGCCGTCAGCCGGTGCGGCGCCGCCCGCCGCGGCGGAACAGCTCCGCCTCGTGGTGGATCCTGGCTTCGGTCGCCATGAGCCGGGCCTCCGCGCGCTCGGTCCGCATCCGCGCGTCCATCTCCCGGAAGGTCGGCACCCTGCGCTCCGCGCGGGACCCCGCCCCGGACCGTTTCGCCATCCTTCGCCGCAGGCCGTCCAGCAGTGCCACGTTCGTCTCCCTCCACGCCGTACGGGCGACAATGTCCCCGATACCGGGCGTTCCATGCGTGGCGGTGCTCACGTCCCGCCGCCGGGACGGGCGCGGGCTCAGCGCAGGACGGGGACGAGGTAGCGGCGGGCGAAAGCGCGCGCGCCCTCGTCGTCGAGGGGGATGAGCCCGGCCGGGGTCAGCAGCAGCGACTGCGTGAGCCGGACCAGGATCTCCGCGACGACCTCCGGGTCGAAGTCGCCCGCGTCGCCCTGCCGCTGGGCGGCGCGCAGGCGGCGGGCGAGGTAGCCGCGGGCGGCGGCCAGCAGCGGCCCCGCCCGTCCGGTGGCGTGCGGGAGCAGGACGTCCGGCTCCAGCACCATCAGGCGGTTCAGCAGCCGCTGCTCGCGGCTGATCCGCAGCGTGGTGACGAACCCCTCGACGAGGCGTTCCTCCAGGGTGTCGAAGGCGGCGACGGACCGGTCGAGCTCGTCGAAGAAGCGCCGCGCCTCGCGCAGCAGGACCCCGGTGACCAGCTCGTTCTTGCCGGGGAAGCGCCGGTAGACGGTGGCGCGGCCGAGCCCGGACGTGCGCGCGACGTCGTCCATCGTGGTGCGGCGCGGCCCGAAGGCGGTGAACAGGTCGAGCGCGGCGTCCAGGATCCGGTCCGCCTGGGGCCCGGACGCCGTCCCGGACGGCTCGGCGAGCAGCCCGCGCAGCACCGCGTCACCGGCGGGGTCGGCGGGGTCGGCTTCGGCGGGGCTCGCAGCGGCGGGGTTCGGATCGTCCTGGTGGCTCATCCCGCCGACGAGCCTACCGGCGCAGGCGGGCGCGCAGCAGGGCGCGGGAGGCGATCGGCGAGTAGCGCAGCGGCCCGACCATCCCGCGGTCGGCGGTCCGCAGGGCGGCGGCGAAGGCGCGGAACCGGCGCTCGTCGGCGGCCGACCAGGGCAGCCCGAACCGCTCGCGCAGGACCGGCGGCAGGGCGCCGGTGCCGACCCGGCGCAGCACGGCGGCCGTCGGCAGCGCGAGCCCGGACCAGGCCGGGTCCGGAAGCGGCCAGCGCGGCGGGGGGCGGGAGCGGCGTCCGGTCGAGGTCGATGAGCAGCCGGACGGTGTCGTTGCACTCCAGGCGGTCCTCGACCATGGCGTCGAAGTACTCCCGGAAGGCGGCCGGGCCGGCCGGGAGGTGGCGCTCGGTGATGCCGAGGGCGAGCGCCAGGTCGCGCCACTCGCCGAACAGGGCTTCCTCCCGCGCCGCCGGGACGCCCCGGCCGAAGAGGCGCTGGGTCTGCACCATGCCGTGGAAGAGCGTGGCGTGCACCCACAGGTACGCCTCCGGGTTGAGCGCGTGGTAGCGGCGCCCCCGGTCATCCACTCCCTTGATGTCCTTGTGCACCTCGCGGAGCCGCGCCGCCTCCCGCCGTCCCCGCCGCTCGCCGCGGTAGCCGAGGAAGTCGAACGTGGACTCGAGGGTGCGCGCGAGCCGTCCCCACCGGTCCTCCAGGAACCCGGAGTGCTGCCCGACGCCCGCCCCGACGACCGGGTGGGCCACCTGGAGCAGCAGCGTGGCGCGGCCGGTCAGCGCCCCGCGCCAGTCGCCCGCGTACCGCCAGGTGAGGGAGTCGGGGCCGGGGATGGCGCCGGCGGTGATGGGACGGACGTCCAGGTCGGTCATGGCGGCCTCCGGGAGACGCTCGGACGTGTGAGACGTTCATACTCACTTCGTCTCACCATCTCACATCGGCCCCGCGCGGCCAATGCCCGGACGGAACCTCCGGCTTTGACACCCGTCTCGGCGGACCGCTATCAATTGGCTAACCGTTAGGCATAGGAGATCGAACGCCGTGGGCCGCTTCCTGCTCGTCTTCCGCCTCGTCCTGGCCGACGTGCGCCGGCATCCCGCCCAGGCCGCCGTCCTGGTCGTCTCGATCACCGCCGCCACCGCGATGCTGAGCCTCGGCATGTCGATGCAGGGCGCGACCGAGCGGCTCTACGAGCACACCCGGGCCGCCACGGCCGGACCGGACGTCGCCGCGTACTCGCCCGGCACCGACCCGGAGACCGTCCGGGCGCTGGAGTCCCTGGCGGACGCGCCCGGGGTCGTCGCGCACAGCGGCCCGCACCGCCAGTACCACACGTCGCTCACGGCGGGCGGCGCCACGGGCGCGGCGGTGGTGCAGGCCGTCGCGGAGGCGCCGGGCCCGGTCGACCGCCCGCTGGTGACCTCGGGCGGCTGGGTCCGGCCCGGCGGGGCCGTGCTCGAACGCGGTTTCGCCGCCGCGCTGGACGTCCGCGTCGGCGACGACGTCACGGTCGCCGGGCGCACGCTGCCCGTCGTCGGCATCGCGGTGACCGCGGCCCGCTCGGTCTACCCGTGGGCGCCGGGGATCGGCCCGAACGGCGGGCCGAGCGACGGCGGCGGCCTGGTCTGGCTGGCCGAGCCGGACACCCGCGCGCTGGCGTCGTCCGGCGACGTCCCGGTCACCTCCTTCACCTACCTGAAGCTGAAGGATCCCGGCGCGGCCGCGAAGCTGACCCGGGACGACCCCGCGCTCGCCCCGGCGTTCGCGGACACCTGGGTGAACTTCACGCCCTGGCAGATGATCGCCGAGCAGGACGAGGTCATCCTGCGGGGCAGCAAGCCGATCCTGGCCGTCGGGAGCTGGCTGCTCGCCTTCCTCGCCGTCGGCGGCGTCGCCACGCTCGCCGCGGGACGCGCCGTGCGGCAGACCCGCCGGGTCGGGCTGCTCAAGGCGGTCGGCGGCACGCCCGGCCTCGTCGCCGCCGTCCTGTTCGCCGAGTACCTCGCCCTGGCGCTCGTCGCGAACGTCCTCGGCCTGCTCGCCGCGCGGCTGGCCGGGCGCGCCGTGGTGAACCCCAGCGGCAGCCTGATCACCACCGCGGTCGGGCCGTCCGCGGACACCGCGGCGGTCACGACCGTCCTCGCCCTGGCGGTGGCCGCGCTGACCACGCTCGGCCCGACCGTGCGGGCGCTGCGCGCCGGCACCGCCGCCGCCCTCGCCGACGGCCCCCGCCCGCCCGCGCACCGGGCCCGCCTGACGCGGGTGTCGGCGCTGCTGCCGACCCCGCTGCTGCTCGGGCTGCGGCTGGTCGCCCGCCGCCCCGGCCGCGCCTTCCTGCACGCCTGCAACACCGCCTGCACGATGACCACGGTCATCGGCCTGCTGGTGATCTACGCCCAGCCGACGAAGGGCTACCCGGGCTCGGCGATGGCGACCGCGCTGCGGGACGCCCAGGAGCGCCACGTCATCCTGGCCGTCACCCTCGCGCTGATCGTCCTCGCCGCCGTCAACACCGTCGCGGTCACCTGGACGACGGCGCAGGACGCCCGGCCGACGATGGCCGTCGCGCGCGCCTTCGGCGCCACCCCCGCGCAGGTCACCGCCGGGCTGTCCGCCGCGCAACTGCTGCCGACGCTGCCCGGCGCCCTCGCGGGCATCCCCCTGGGCCTCGCCCTGTGCCTGCCGTTCAGCGCGGGGAACACGGTGTGGCCGCCCGCGTGGCTGCTGCTCGCCGCCGCGCTCGCCGCCCTGCCCGTGACGGCGGCGCTCACCGCCGTCCCCGCCCGCCTCGCGGCCCGCCGGTCCGTCGCCCGGACCCTCGCCCCGGAAGCGGGCTGAACGCGGCGATCCCTCGCGCTTTCGTGGGTAAAAGGGCCGGTAGCCCGGCCCGAACGCGGGGCGGACCAGAGCCTTGTAAAGGTCATACCTTTGCGGCATCGTGAGCGTACGCACCCGATGACCGACGGGCCGGACGGACGGAGGCGCCGTGGAAGCGATCGAGCCGCAGTACGGCACCGTCACGCTGCTGCTGATCGCGGCGGGCGCCGTGGCGGTGCTGCTCTTCCTGATCATGAAGGTGAAGCTGCACGCCTTCGTGGCCCTGGTGCTGGTGAGCGTGCTGACGGCCGTCGCCGTCGGGTTCGAGCCCGGCGACATCCCGGACGTGCTGATGTACGGGTTCGCCGACACGATCGGCGGCGTCGCCCTGCTGGTGGCGTTCGGCGTCATGCTCGGCCGGCTGCTGGAGGTCACCGGCGGCGCGCAGACGCTCGCCGACACGCTCATCGGCCGGTTCGGCGAGAAGCGCGCCCCGCTCGCGCTGGGCGTCGCGTCGCTGCTGTTCGGGTTCCCGATCTTCTTCGACGCCGGGCTCGTCGTCTTCGTCCCGATCATCCTCACCGTGGCGCGGCGCTTCGGCGGGTCCGTGCTGTACTACGCGCTGCCCGCGGCGGGCGCGTTCGCCGCGATGCACGCGGTCGTCCCGCCCCATCCGGGTCCCGTCGCGGCGGCGAACCTGATCGGCGCCAACGTCGGGCTCACGCTGCTCATCGGCATCCCCATCGCGGTGACCGCGTGGTACGTCGGCGTGATGCTGGTGTCCCGCTTCCTCGGCGCCAGGGTGCACGTACCGGTGCCGGACATCATCTTCGGCGAGGTGCGGGACGGCGACAAGGCCGAGGGGGCCGGATGGCGGGCGCCGTCCTTCGGCACGGTCCTCGCCCTGCTGCTCATCCCGCTGGTGCTGATCTCCTTCAACACGGTGCTCACGACACTGGTCGACACCGACGTCCTCGACGGGGACCAGGCGTGGGTCGGCTACCTGAGCCTGCTCGGCATCACCCCGGTGGCCCTGCTGATCACGGTGCTCGCGGCGATCCTGCTGCTCGGCCGCCCCAACGCGTCGATGGCCACCGTCAGCGGGATCGTCGACCGGGCGCTCGGGCCGGTGTGCGCCATCATCCTGATCACCGGCGCGGGCGGCATGTTCGGCGGGGTGCTGGAGCTCAGCGGCATCGGCGACGCGCTGAGCGAGAGCCTGTCCGACCTCGGCATCTCGCTGATCCTGCAGGCGTTCGTCATCGCGGCGCTGCTGCGCGTCGCGCAGGGCTCGGCGACCGTCGCGCTGACCACGACCGGCGGGCTGATCGCGGGCGCGGTCGCCGACGCCGATCTCGGCGACGTCAAGCTGGTCCTGCTCGTGGCCGCCATCGCGGCGGGCGCCACCGTCCTGTCGCACGTGAACGACTCGGGCTTCTGGCTGGTCAGCCGCCTGTTCGGGATGGACGAGAAGACCACGCTCAAGACCTGGACCGTCCTGGAGACGACGCTCGGCCTGTCGGTGTTCGCGATCGCCGCGGTCCTCTGGCTGGTCGTCTAGCCCCGGCGGGGCCGGGCGCCGGTCAGGACGGCGCCCGGTCAGGACGGCGCCCGGTCAGGAGCGGGCGCCGTTCCCGCCCAGCCGGCCCATCTCGTCGGCGACCTCGACGCAGATCGCCGTCATCGCGGCCCGCGCGACCTCGGACTCGCGGCCCGCGACGGCCTCGGCCACCACCAGGTGGAGGCGGAGCGCCTCCGGCTTGGGCCGCGGCGGCATCAGCCGGTGCAGCGTGCGGCCCCGCAGCACCTCCTCCACGACGTGCGCGAGGCCGGCGAACATCACGTTTCCCGATGCCTCCAGCAGCAGCCGGTGGTAGGCGATGTCGTGCTCGAGGAACGCGGCCAGGTCGCCGGCCGCGCCCGCCGTCTCCAGCGCCGCCCCCAGCTCGGTGATCCGGCCGCGCTGCCGGACGTCCGCGTGCCGGGCGGCCAGCGCGGCGGCGGGCGGCTCGATCGCGGTGCGCAGCTCCGAGAGCTGGTGCAGGTGGACGTCCCGGTCCGGCCCGCCGAGCCGCCACCTGATCACGGCGCGGTCGTAGGAGTCCCACTCGTCCGCCGGCAGCACCGTGACGCCGGTCCGGCGGCGGCTGGCGACCAGCCGCATCGACGCGAGCACCTGCACGGCCTCCCGGGCGACCGTCCGGGAGACGCCGAACTCCTGCTGCACCCACTCCAGGTTGACCTTCGCCCCCGGCTCCAGCGCCCCCGAGACGATCAGCGGTCCGAGCTTGGCGAGGACCTCCTCGTGCAGGGTCGGCATGCCCGCCAGGGTACCCGCGGGCGGTCCGGCGGCCCGGCGCCCGGGCGCCCGTCCGGAGACGCCGAAGGCGCCCGGCGGGGATGCCGGGCGCCTTCGGGACGCGCGTTGGATCGGGCGCGTGTTGGATCAGGCGCGTAAGGGGATCAGGCGTAGTCGGGGTAGCCGTAGCCGACGACCTGGCCCTTGTCGCGGGTCTTCTCCTGGACGGAGTTGTCGACGTTGCCCTCGATGGTGTCGATGGTGCCGTCGCCGTTGTCCTTCTCGACGATGCCGACGTGGTCGATGGCGCCGATGGAGCCGCCCGAACCCGCGCCCCAGTCGTAGAAGACGACCGCGCCGGGCTTGGCCTCCTGGCCCCAGCGGTCCTGGTCCTTGAACCAGCTCGCGTGCTGGACGGTGTAGGCGTCCCAGCCCATGTTCTTGACGCCGGTCTGCGAGCCGAGCCAGGACACGAACATGTCGCACCACTGGGCGCCCTTGTAGGCGTCGACCGAGAAGCCGCCGTCGCGGGCCGCGGTCGCCTCGGCGTGCGGCGTCGAGACGTACCAGTCGTGGAACTTGGTCATGTCGCCGGGCCCCTCCTCCTCGATGCCGACCTGCTCCTTGGCCAGGTCGATCACCTCGGACGCCGCGACGGCGCGCGGCGGGACCTTCCAGCCCTCGGCCTTCGCCTCGGCCGCGGTCATCGCGCCCGACGCCTCCGTCTTCCCGGAGTTCTGCGCCGCCGCGACGGTACCGCCGCCGGCCGCGCCGTGCGCCTCGGTGGCCGCGTCGGCCCCGCCGAGGGGGTGGAAGGCCGTCAGCCCGACGGTCCCGGCCAGCACCGCGCCGACGGCGACGCCGACGGCCCGCTCCTCCGGGCTCAGCCGCTTCACGGCGGCCTGCGGGTTGAAGCGCTTCACGGACTCGCTAAGTCGATCGAAACGACCGGTCATGCAGGGAATCTCCTTGTCTCCCATGGCGCCTACCGGGTTAGCTGACGGATTCGGGCATGGAAGAGCCCTACGGCGCGCTCGGGACGCGCCGATTCACCCCTGGTACTCGGGTCCCCGGCTCCGCTCGGCCCTCAGGGCCTCGTGCGGACTCGGCCTGCGCGCCGCGATGCGGCGCTGGATTGTCGGATTTCGCTGAGCGACTGCTCTCGGGCTCCGGTGAGCGACCGCTCCCGGAGGGCGCGCGTTCCTGGCGCGCGTCGCGTGCGTGATCCGCTCCGCGACGACGGCCGCATCCCTGGCACGGCCGACCGCGGCACTCGAAGTGCCGCGTGGTTCAGGTCGAAGGTACCAACCATCCCCGGGAAAGCAAACCAAGTCAAAAGCGATCTTTTCCCTGGTCAAGTGCCTTCCAAGGACTTACCAACACCCACCCGCCGGATGTTCTTCCCGATCTTTGCCCGTCAGTCCGAAAGGGCGGCGCGCGCGCGAGCGGCGCGGATCGCGGCGGACAGGCTCGCGATGTCGTAGGCGCCGTGGTGCCGCCGCCCGTTGACGAAGAAGGTGGGCGTGCCCGCGACGGTGCTGAGGTCGGCCGACTCGATGTCCGCGGCGACGTGCGCGGCCCCGGCGCGGGCGTCCATGTCCCGGGCGAAACGCGCGAGGTCCAGGCCGACGCGGGTCGCGTGCCCGCGCAGGTCGTCGGCTTGCAGGTCGCCCTGGTCGGCGAGCAGCGCGTCGTGCATCTCCCAGAAGCGGCCCTGGCGCGCGGCGGCCTCCGCGGCCTCGGCGGCGAGCTGGGCGTGGAGGTGGACGTCGGTCAGCGGCAGGTGCCGCCAGACGTACCGGACCTCGTCCCCGAAGTCCGCGAGGAGCCCGCGGACGACCGGTTCGGCGCGGCCGCAGTACGGGCACTCGTAGTCGCCGTACTCGACGATCGTCACCGGGGCGTGCCGCGGCCCGCGCACGTGGTCGCGCTCGGGGTCGACGGGCACGGCCAGGTCGACGATCGCCTCCGCCCGCCCCAGCAGCGCCCGGAGCCGCAGCCCGGGCGGCAGCGCGGCGAGGACGGCGGTGACGAGCCGGGAGGTCAGGAACGCGGCCGCGAGGGTGCTCAGGACGCCGATCTTCGCGTCGTCCAGCACCTCGCCCTCGAAGGCGTGCGTCGCGATGAGGAGGGAGACCGTGAACCCTGCCGCGGACAGCGTGCCGCCGGCGGTCAGCGCCCCCCAGCCGACCGGGATCCGGACCCGCCCGCGGGACGCGGCGGTGGTCAGCGCGGCCGCGGCGACGACGCCGAGCGGCTTGCCGACGGCGTACCCGATGAGGACGCCGAGGGTCACCGGCGACGTGAAGGCCCGCGCGAGCTCGCCGCCGCCGACGTGGATCCCGGCGTTGGCCAGCGCGAACACCGGGACGATCACGTAGCTCGTCCACGGGTGGTACAGGCGCTGGAGGCGGTCGTTCGGGGAGATCGCCGACGCGATGCGGGCGCGCACGTCCCGTTCGAGTTCGGGGGTGGGCTGCTCGCGGAACAGCCGGAACAGCCCGCTGGCCCGCTCCAGGTCGGCGCGCTGCGCCGGGTAGGCGTAGGTGAGCAGCCCCATGACCAGCCCGGTCACGATCGGGTCGATGCCCGATTCGAGGAGCGCCGCCCACATGACCACGCCCAGCGGCGCGTAGACCGTGCCCCGCCGCACGCCGAGGCGCCGCACGCCCAGGATGACGGCGAACGTGACGGCGGCGGCGGCGAGCGCGGGCACGGAGAGGCGGTCGCCGTAGGCGACGGCGATGACGCCGAGGGCCAGGAAGTCGTCGACGACGCTCATCGTGAGGATGAACACCCGCAGGCCCGGCGGCAGGCGGCGGCCGACGACGGCCAGCAGGCCGAGGGCGAACGCGGTGTCGGTGGACATCGCCACGCCCCACCCGCCCTCCGTGCCGTGCCCCGCGTTGATCGCGAGATAGAGGGCGATCGGCACGACCATGCCGGTGAGCCCGGCGGCGAGCGGCAGGGTCAGCCTTCTGCGCTCGCGCAGCTCCCCCAGGTCGAACTCGCGGCGGGCCTCCAGCCCGACCACGAAGAAGAACAGGGTCATGAGCCCGCTGTTGACCCATTCGGTCAGGTCGAGCGAGATCCCGTACGCGCCGAGCCGGACGGACAGGTGCGTCCCCCAGAACGCCTCGTACGCCGCGGGCGCCGCGTTGGCCCACACGAGCGCGGCGGCGGCCGCCGCGACCAGGACGGCCGCGCTCCCGGTCTCCGTGCGCAGGAAGTCGCGCAGCGGGGTGCGGGCGGCGCCGCCGCACTGCGTCCGCCCCGTGTAGTCGCCGGATCCGCGCGCCATGGCCGGACGCTCAACCGCCGCTCGGCGCACGGTCCGCCATGAGCATGTCCCCCTTCCGGGCGCCGCCGCGCCCGTCCGTCCGCCGCCGGGTCCCCGCGGCGATCACCGCGTGGACCCCTTCCCGCATCCCCGCCGAACATGACCCGCCGAACATGACCCGCCGGATGTTGACACCGTTGGCGAATGACATTAGCTTTTAGCTAACGCTCTTAGCCAAGGAGGCGCCATGACCGAGTACCTCGCCGTCGACGGCGGCACGATCGCCTACGACGTGACGGGTTCCGGCCCGCTGATCGTCCTCGCCCACGGCATGGGCGACAGCCGCGCCGCGTACCGCGCGATGATCCCGGCCCTGGTGGCGGCCGGCCACCGGGTCGCCGCGGTCGACCTGCGCGGCTGCGGCGAGTCCAGCGTCGACTGGTCCGACTGGAGCCGCACCGCCATCGCCGGCGACCTGCTCGCCCTGATCCGCCACCTGGGCGGCCCGGCCGTCCTCGTCGGCCACTCGGTCTCCGGCGGCGCCGCCACCATCGCCGCCGCGCTGGAGCCCGAGCTGATCACCGCCGTCGTCGAGCTGGCGCCGTTCACCCGCAAGCAGTCCGTCCGGCCCGGCGACCTGCGGGTCAAGCGGTTCAGGCGCGGCATGCTGCGGCTGCTCGGCGCCGGCGCCCTCGGCAGCCTGCCGCTGTGGCGCTCCTACCTCGACGTCGCCTACCCGGGCACCAAGCCGGACGACTGGGACGAGCGGATCCGCCGCATCGACGCCCTGATGCGCGAGCCGGGCCGGATGAAGGCCATGCAGCGCATGGGACGCAGCGCCCCGACCGACGCGGGCGAGCACCTCGGCGGCGTCCGCGGCCCGGTCCTCGTGGTGATGGGCACCCTCGACCCCGACTGGGCGGACCCGCGCGCCGAAGGGGAGGCGATCGTGGCCGCCCTCCCGTCCGGCCTCGGCCGGCTCGAGATGATCGAGGGCGCCGGGCACTACCCCCACGACCAGTTCCCCGACCAGACGGCCGCGCTGGTGCTCGACTTCCTCCGCGAGGCGGACGCCCGTGCCTAGGGCCGGGCTGGACGCGGCGGCCGTCGTCGCGGCGGGCGCGGCCCTCGCCGACGAGGTCGGCTTCGGCGGCCTGACGATGAGCCTGGTCGCCGCGCGGGTCGGCGTGCGGACGCCGTCCCTGTACAAGCACGTGGACGGCCAGGAGGACCTCAACCGGCGCATCGCGGCGCTGGCGCTGACCGAGGCGGCCGACGCCGTCGGCGACGCGGTCCGGGGCTACGCGGGCCGCGACGCCCTCGCCGCCGCCGCGCGCGCGTTCCGCGCGTTCGTCGTCGAGCACCCCGGCCGGTACGCGGCGACGATCGGCGTGGAGCCGTCCGGCCCGGACGACCCGCTGGCCGCCGCGGGCGCGAAGCTGCTCGGCGCGTTCATGGCGGTCCTGCGCGGCTACGAGGTCCGGGAGGCCGACGTGGACCACGCCCTGCGGCTGCTCCGCAGCCTCTTCCACGGCTTCGCCACGCTCCAGTCGGGAGGCGGCTTCCAGTGGAGCGCCGACGTCGACGAGAGCTTCGAATGGCTGATCGACTTCGCCGACCGCGGCCTGCGCGACCTCTGACAGCGTCCGCGCCGCGGCGTCGATCCCCGCCCCGACAGGGGTTTCCGCTGTCAGACGGCGCGCGCGGCTGTACGGAAGGGCACTGCGGACAAGCTGACAACAACGATCTTCTTGTGGATCGGCGAGCGGTCGGTGACGGTGGTTCCGCCATGGGCTTCGCCCCCAGCTCCCGCATCCAGGGGAACCGATGAAGCTGCCCTTCACACCGTCCGCCATCGCCGCCGCCGCGCTCGCCGCGGCCGGGCTGCTCGCCCTTCCGCTCGCGACGCACGGGACGCCCGCCGCGCGGGCCGCCGCCCTGCCGAGCGTCGACATGGAGGCCACCGTCAAGGCGGCCCAGATCGACCCGCGCAGGGCCGACGACACCCGGACGCCCGGCGCCGAGGCGAGCGTGCTGCTCGTCGAGCAGGCGCTGCGAGACCGGGACCTGCTCGACCCGCGCTGGGTCGACGGGTACTTCGGCACCACGACGATCGCCGCGTACGCGAAGTACCAGAAGTCGCTCGGCTACACCGGCCTCGACGCCAACGGCCTGCCGGGGAAGACGTCGCTCGCCAAGCTCGGCACCGACCGCTTCCGGGTCACCCGCACCCTCACGCCGGGCGACCGGGTGTCCGACGGCGGCGTCGTCCTCAACACGCGGACGCGGAGCATGCTCGCCGAGGCGGAGCGGCTGTTCGGCCGCGCGTTCGTCATCGAGCAGGGCTCCTACAACCCCGGCGGCGACCCCACGTCCGCGGGCACGCACGACGGCGGCGGCGTCGTCGACCTCTCGGTCGCGGGGATGACGCCCGCCGACCGCACCGCGGCCGCCCGCGCGCTGCGCCGGGTCGGCTTCGCGGCCTGGGTGCGCAGCCCGCGGCAGGGCGACTGGCCGTGGCACATCCACGCCGCCGCCATCAGCGACACCGACCTCTCCAGCCAGGCCCAGCACCAGGTGGGCGACTACTACCTCGGCCTGGACGGGCTCGCCGCCCGCGGCCCCGACGACGGCCCGAAGGTGACCATCCGCACCTGGGAGGAGTACCGCCGCCGCTGACCCCGCCCACCCGTTCCGCAGTCGCAGTTCCGCGAACAGAAGGAGACCAGCATGAGCACGTTCACCAGGATCCTCACCCTGTCCACCGCCGCGATCGCGCTCGGCGGCGCGGCGTCCGCCCTCGCGGCGCCCGCCTCGGCGGCCGCCCGCAACGGTGTGTGCGAGAGCGGCGAGTTCTGTTACTACTACAACAGCAACAACGCGGGGTCGGTGTCGGACTTCACCGGCTCGCTCGCCAACTACGGCACCGAGCAGCCCTCCTGCTACGACTTCAAGGGCGCCGGCAACGGCAAGGGCCTGTGCATTAAGAACGAGGCCGCCTCGGTGTGGAACCGCAGCACCAAGACCGTCCGGGTCTACTACAACAGCAACTACGGGGGCGCCTACCAGGACTTCAAGGCGGGCGCCAAGGGCAACCTGAACGCCACCCTCAAGAACAACAACGCCTCGCACGAGTTCTCGCCGTCGGCGCGGACGAACATGTCGTACGCGCTGTACAAGGCGAGCGGCGGCCGGATCACCGCCGGCTTCGACGGCTACGAGAGCACGCCCGGCCGGCACGAGGGCATCGACTTCGCCCGCGGCATCGGCTCGGACGTCCACGCCCTGACGAGCGGCAAGGTCATCTACGTCGCGCGCGGGGCCAACGGCAGCGGCGGGCTCTCCACCGTCTCCGTCTACAACTCCTCGCTCAACAAGACGGTGATCTACCTGCACACGGCGCCGCGGTCCGGGGTGAGCGTGGGCGACTCGATCAGCCGCGGCCAGGTCATCGCGGACGAGGCGTGGCGCGGGGTGTCGTCCAGCTCGGGCGCCCACACGCACGTCGAGATGCGTCCGGGACGGCAGACGCACGCGGCGAAGAGCGTCGGCGACCCGGTCCTCGACAACCCGAACCCGAACTCGTTCTGGCGCTCGCAGGGCTACAACGTCCGATAACGCGGCCCGGCGGAAGAGGATGACGACTGTGTCGACACGAACCGGACGGCTCGCTCCGCGACTCGTCCCGAGGCTCGTCGCGGCGGCCGCCGCGGTGCTGCTCGGCGGGGCGGTCCTCGTCCCGGCGACCACCGCGTCGGCGGCGGCCCGCAACGGCGTCTGCGAGAGCGGCGAGTTCTGCTACTACTTCAACAGCAACAACGCGGGATCGGTGTCGGACTTCACCGGCTCGCTCGCCGACTACGGCACCGAGCAGCCCTCCTGCTACGACTTCAAGGGCACGGGCAACGGCAAGGGCCAGTGCATCAAGAACGAGGCCGCGTCCGCCTGGAACCGCAGCGGCAAGACCGTCCGGGTCTACTACAACAGCAACTACGGCGGCGCCTACCAGGACTTCAAGCCCGGGACCAAGGGCAACCTGAACGCCACCCTCAAGAACCAGAACGCCTCGCACGCGTTCCTGGGCTCGACCCCGCCGACCGGATGCAAGACCGACGGGACGCACACCAAACTGCCCACGACGATCCTGGTGTACCGGGTGTCGCTGAACCGGGTGGACCGGGTCGACTTCAAGACGTACGTCAAGAACGTCCTGCCCAACGAGTGGATCACGAGCTGGCCGACGGAGTCCCTGCGGGCCGGGGCGATGGCGGTCAAGCACTTCGGCTGGTACTGGGCGCTGCACTCGACGCGCAAGACGCCGAGCGGCCAGTGCTTCGACGTCTACGACAGCACGTCCAGCCAGGTGTACAAGCCGGGCTCGGCGAAGGCGTCGACGAGCGCCGCGGTGGACGCGACGTGGAACACCCGGATGACCCGGAGCGGGAAGATCCTCCAGGCGCACTACTGCTCCACGACGACGGCCTGCGGCGCCTGGGTCACCGGCGACTGGATGTCGCAGTACGGCTCCCGTGACAAGGCCAACGCGGGCTGGAGCCACTCCAGGATCCTCAAGGCCTACTACAGCGGGATCGTTCTTTCCTGATCCCCCGATTCCCTGATCCGCCGATCACGGGCCCCGGTTCCCCGTCGTGTCGTCCACGACGGGGAACCGGGGCCCCTGGACGATGACCTGGAAGTTGACCGGCCGACTCCCGGGAAACACCACTTTTCCGGCGGAGTCCACCATCTTGAAGCGCACGTAACATAAACCCGGCTTCTTGGGGGTCGTGATGTCGACCCGGATGTCGACCATTTCACCGGGCCCCGTGTCGTCGATCGGCACGTCGGAGATGGTCTGGCATTGGTCGGCGCGCTGCGGCAGGTCGAGGCGGCGCAGCGAATACCCCTCCCACGGCACGCTCCCGCTGTTCTTGATCCGCCACACCTTCGCCACGGTCCTGCGGGCGCCGACGCGCGTGCAGTCGGGCAGCGTGACGTCCGTGATGAACGTGGCCGCGTCCCCCTTGTGCAGGGGCGGGGCCGGCGGCGGGTTGGTGGTGCGGACCGGGCAGTCGGTCGGGGACGGCGCGGCCTTCGCCGGCCGGGCGCCGGACGCCCCCGGACCGTTCCCGTCCGCGGCGGAACCGCGGTTGACGACGACCACGACGAGCGCCACCGTGCCCATCCCGACGGCCGCGGTGGCGAGCGCCGCGGCGGCGGCGCGGCTCGGCCGGAGGCGTCCCCGCCGCCCGGCCACCGGGACGGCCCGCACGCCGTCGCCCGCCCCGCCCGCGGTCTCGCCGGGCGGCGGCGGGGGCGTTCGCGGCGCGTCCGCGTCCCGCACGGCGTCCGCGTCCCGCACGGCGTCCGCGTCCCGCACCGCTTGGGCGTCGTGCGGGACGTCCGCCTCTCGGGCGGTGTCCGCGTCCCGGACGGCTTCGGCGGCCGGGGCGTCCGCGGAGGCCGCGGCGCCCTTCGCGGGCGCGGACCGGACCGTCCGGTTCGCGGTCTCCCAGCGGTCGCGGTACGCGGCCGGGTCGCCGCCGCACGCCTTGACGAACTCGGCGGTGGTGCCCCAGCTCGGGAGTTTGTTCCCCTTCGTGGCTTCGTGCAACGTCGTATGGGAGATGGCCCCTGACCGGCCCGACATCTCCCGGAAAGGCGGATTGCCGACCGAGTTGCGCAACTCGCGCAGAGCCCTCGCGAAATCCGCGATCGCCGCCTGTGCACGCTTGTCGTCCACCGGGTGAAGCTAACAGCGCCCATGGTGATCACTCAAGCCCGGATCGGTAACTGCGGGGTCCGGGACAAGGCAGAACGGTTTCCCGCGCGTGAAGGATCGGTGGCCGGAAAGAACGCGCAGGTCATGGACGTCCCGGCGGCGAGACGCCGGCACCCGACCGGCATTGTCGGCGAAAGGGAAGGGGTCTGTCGAAATGGGACGGAAATGAGACCGAGTGGAGCGGAGCCGCGGCCGCGCTGCTGAGAGCAGATCCGCCGTGGGCGGATCGGGGTGGGCGCGGTGCCCGCGCCGCCGCACAGTGAAGGGCATGAGCGAGGAACAGAAAATCCCGTTGTTCAACGAACGCGTCCGGAACGAGCTCTACGGGCAGCGCGTCCTCGTCCTCGACGGCCCCCTGGACGACGACAACGGCACGCTGCTGGCCACCCAGCTGATCACGCTGGCGCGGGAGGACGCGAAGTCCGACATCGCGCTGTGGATCCACTCCCCCGGCGGGTCGGTGCCGTCGATGCTCGCGATCCGCGACGTGATGCGGCTCGTCCCGTGCGACGTGTCCACGCTGGTGCTCGGCATCGCCTACAGCGCGGGCCAGTTCCTGCTGTCGTCCGGAACCCGCGGCAAGCGCCGCGCGATGCCGCACGCCCGCGTGCTGATGCACCAGGGCTCCGCCGGGATCGCCGGCGCCGCCGTCGACATCGAGCTGCAGGCCGGCGACCTGCGCCACACCCGCGACACGGTCCTCGGGCTCATCGCCGAGGACACCGGCCAGCCCATCGAGCGGGTCTTCGAGGACTCGCTGCACGACCGCTGGTACACGGCGCGGGAGGCGCTGGAGTACGGGTTCGTCGACGCCGTCGTCGGCGACTTCGAGGAGATCGCGCCGGCCGGCCGCCGGCCCGCCGGGCTCCGCCCGGAAGGAGGCGCCCGATGAGCACCTACACGATCCCGAACGTCATCGCGCGGGACTCCCGCGGCGAGCGCATCATGGACGTCTACTCGCACCTGCTGACGGAGCGGATCATCTATCTCGGCACCGCCATCGACGCGGGCGTCGCGAACGCGCTCGTCGCGCAGCTGCTGTACCTGGAGGCCGACAGCCCCGAAAGCGACATCCAGCTCTACATCAACTGCGAGGGCGGCGACCCGAGCGCGATGCTCGCCGTGTACGACACGCTCCGCTACATCCGCCCGCAGGTGGCGACGACGTGCGTGGGGCAGGCGGTCGCCGTCGGCGCCGTGCTCCTCGCCGCGGGCGCCCCCGGCAAGCGCGCCGCGCTGCCGCACACCCGGGTCGTCCTGCACCAGCCGATGGGGCAGGGGCGCGGGGCGATCCCGGACCTCATCCTCCAGGCGGACGAGGTGGTGCGGGTGCGCGCGGAGATCGAGCGCATCCTGTCCCGGCACACCGGCCAGGACACCGCGACGCTGCGGGCCGACACCGACCGCGACCGCGTGTTCACCGCGGAGGCCGCGCTGGGCTACGGCCTCCTCGACCACGTGCTCGAGGAGCGCAGGCCGCTCCCGGTGTAGGGACCGCGCGGGCCGGTCAGGCGGCCAGCGCGTAGGCGGCGCTGCAGGTCGGGCCCGCCGGGGCGGATCCGGCCCGCGCCGCTCCCGGGAGGGCGGTGCCGGCCGGGACGGCCAGCAGGCTCGTCGCGACGGCGAGGGTCAGGTCGGCGAGGGTGGTGTCCAGGGCGCCGGCGACCGCGGCGATCATCTCGCTCGACGGCTCCTTGACACCGCGCTCGATCTCGGAGAGGTACTGCGGCGAGACCCCGGCGCGGCGCGCGGTCTCCACCAGGATCTCTCCGCGCTCCAGGCGCAGGCTCCGCAGGCACGAGCCGAGCGCGGCGCGCCACAGCGGCTCCGCCGCCGGTCGCGTCGCGGTCCGCTCGTGCGGCGTCTCGTCCGGTCGGATGCTCTCGGCCATGCGCACATCGTAAGTCGGCGGCGGCGCCGGGCCCATCCCTTCCGCCCACCGCTGAACGGCCGGGGCGCGCACCGGCGATTTCCCCGATTCCCGGCGGCGGGATCGCGGTTTGACTTGGCGGCGTCCGGTTCCCGGCCAGAAGGGATCACCCCCGGCCCGTACGCGGTGGCGGTCGACGAGTCCGCGGGCCCCGGGAACGACGGGTGGCTCGTGTACCCGGCGAACGCGGGCGCGGACGGCGTGGACCACCCGGTCTTCGTGTGGGGTCCGGGCGCGGGGTCCGACCCGTCCGACTACGCGGACATGCTGCGCCAGTGGGCCTCGCACGGGTTCGTCGTCTACAGCGAGGTGTCGTCCAGCAGCGGCGCCTACATGGTCGAGGCCCTCGACTGGCTGGAGCGGCAGAACTCGAGCCCGCTCAGCCCGCTCTACCAGGACCTCGACACGTCGGAGATCGCGTTCGGCGGGCATTCGCGCGGGTCGATCGGGACGTTCGACGCGGCGGACGACCCGCGGCCGGCGACGACGGTCCACGTGGCCGGCGGGTCCTTCGACGGGAACGGCCCGGACAACCTGCGGAAGCCCGCGCTCTACATCGGCGGCGACAGCGACTTCGCCACCGGCAACATCGAGCGGGACTACGCGAACACGGACGTCCCGGTCTGGTTCAACATCCTGGACGACACCGACCACATCCTCGCCACGCGCAACGGGCAGCACATCATCACGGCGTGGCTGCGGTGGCATCTGGCGGACGAGGAGTTCCGCCGCACGGAGGACTTCCTGAGCGGGGCCTGCACGTTCTGCGGCCTGGGCGACGTCCGGTACAAGAACTGGTGACGCCGCCTGCCGCACGCCCTACCGGTCGCCCCGGTCCGCCGGGTCGGCTGTGTCGGCGGCGTCGCGCCGTCCGGCGGACTTCCGGACGGGACGCATCCGCACGCCCGTGATCGCGTGCCGGTCGACGTCGGTGACCTCGATCGTCCAGCCGGAGACGCCGACGCGGTCGCCGGGCCGTTCGGGGACGCGGCGCAGCTTCGCGAGGACGAGCCCGGCGACGGTGGTGTAGTCCCCGGCGGGCGGGTCGGCCACCTCCACGCCGAGGTCGGGGAGGTCGTGGATCGGGAACGTGCCCGGGAGCAGCAGCGCCCCGTCCGGCTCGGTCCGCACGGCCAGCACGTCGCGGTCGGTCTCGTCGTAGATCTCCCCGACGATCTCCTCCAGCAGGTCCTCCAGGGTGACGATGCCCTCGACGCCGCCGTGCTCGTCCACGACGAGCGCGAGCTGCTGGTGCTCGGCCTTGAACCGGCGTAGCGCCTCCGACACCCGCACCGAGTCGGGGAAGACGACCGCCGGGCGGGCCAGCGCCGCGACGGGGGCCGCCGGGTCGCCGGTCGTCAGGTCGCGCAGGTTCGCGATGCCGACGACGTCGTCCAGCTCCCCCGCCGCGATGACCGGGGCCCGCGAGTGCCCCGACTCGGCCAGCGCGGTGCGCGCCCGCCCGGTCGGCTGGTCGTCCGGCAGGGTGAACACCTCGCGGCGCGGGCGCAGCACCTCGCGGAGCGTCCGCTCGTGGATCTCCAGCGCGCCGGAGATGATCTGCCGCTGCTCGGCGGTGAGCCCGCGGTGCCCCGCCACCAGGTCCCGCAGCTCTTCCGGGCTGAGCTGCTCCTTGTCGGCGCGCGGGTCGCCGCCGAGCGTCCGCACCACCAGGTCGGTGGACGCCCCGAGGGCCCAGATGGCCGGGCGGGAGACCAGCGACAGGACGTCCAGCGGGCGGGCGACGAGCATCGCCCAGCGCTCGGCGAACTGCATGGCGAGCCGCTTGGGCGCCAGCTCCCCGAAGACCAGGGTGACGAACGACAGCACCACCGTGACCAGGGCGATCGCGACCGGTTCGGCCGCGCCGCCGAGGAACCCCAGCGGCGCCACGAGCGGCTCGGCCAGCGACACCGCCGCGGCGGCCGAGGCCAGGAAGCCCGCCAGCGTGATGCCGACCTGGATGGTGGCGAGGAACCGGTTGGGGTCGCGGGCCAGCCGCACCAGGGTGCGCGCGGCGGCGCCGCCGCGGCGGTCGAGCTGCCGGAGCTGGCCCTCGCGCAGGGAGATCAGTGCGATCTCGCTCCCGGCGAACACCGCGTTCAGCAGCACGAGGACCGCGACCAGCGCGATGTTCACCCAGTAATCGCCCATGACTTCCCGTTCACCCGCCTACGCCGACCCAGACAAACTACACGTGTAGCCGATGGGGTCCCGGCGCGGGCGCTCAGTCCTCCTCGTCGCCCTCGTCGTCCTCGAAGACCTCCTCCAGCACCTCGCCGGCGATCATGCCGCCGGCGACCCCGGCGGCGACGCCCACCGCCGCCCCGGCGGCGACGCCCGCCCAGCCCGGACCGCCGCCGTGCCCGTGCCCTTTGTCCCCGCCGTGGCCGTGGTGGTCCGCGTACCCGGCGCGGTGGCCGGACGGCCCGCCGGTCAGGTCGTCCAGCCAGCGGGCCAGCTCGGCCGTCCAGTCGAGGGACACCGCCTCCTCGTGGCCGACGCGCAGCCGGAAGACCTGGTCGGACGAGCCGAACAGGCCGCCGCGCCGGTCGGCCTCCAGCACCACCGCCATGCCGACCGGGTCGGCGACGAACGTCAGCTCCACCTCGCCGATCCGGCCCGCGTACGCGGGCGGCGCGGAGAACTCGATCTCCTGGTAGAACGGCAGCTCCTGGTCCACGCCGTGGAGGCGGCCGTACTCGAGGTCGGCGCCCTTGAACCCGAAGCCGAGCCGGTCGAAGGCGTCCAGCACGCGCTCCTGCGACGGCAGCGGGACCACCGCGACCGGGTCCAGGTCGCCCTTGTCGACGGCCTTCGCCAGCGCCAGCTCGGTGCGCACCCCCAGCGCCATGCCGTGCAGCGGATGCCCGTGCACCTCGGTGATCGGCGCCTCCCACGGCAGCGCCAGCTCGAACGGGAGGACGCGGTCCTCCCCGGCCTCCAGCCGGAACGCCCCCGCCGCGTCCGCGCGGCCGAACTCCAGGGCGCCCGCCGACTCGCCGTCCCCGTGCTCGACCTCGACCCGCGCGACCAGGCCCAGCGACACCCGCTGGACGTCCACGGCGTAGTCGGCGGCGGTGATGCGCACCTCGCCCGCCAGGGTCTCGCCGGGACGGCGGCGCGGTTCGGTGAGCACGGTGTCGACCTTCGGGCCGCCCACCCCGAACGCGCCCAGCATCTTCTTGAACCCCACAACGCCTTCCTTCGCGCCGCGCGACGCCGGCTCCGCCGCCGGCGTCTCCCGGGGCAACGTTATTACAAGTGTAGTTTCCAGTCTCGTGAATCCCCGCGGGCAACGGGCACGATTAAGCTTCCGGAACGGGCGCAGCGCCCGACGGACGAGGGAGGTGCGGCCGGTGGCGCGACGCGCGCTGGGACATCTGGAGGCCGAGGTGCTGGCCGCGCTCGCCGCCGCGGACGGCCCGGTCAGCACGGCCGAACTGCGCGACCGCATCCCCGGCGACCCCGCCTACACCACGATCAACACCATCCTGTTCCGGCTGCACGCCAAGCACCTCGTCACCCGTGCGCGGCAGGGCCGCCACTACCGGTACCGGCCGGCGGTCGACGAGTCCCGGCTCGTCGCCGACCGGATGCGCGACCACCTGCGCCTCGCCAGCGACCCGTCCAGCGTCCTCAGCCGGTTCGTGCAGGACCTCACCGCCGACGAGGAGCGCGCCCTGCGCGCCGTCCTCGCCGACCCCCGCCGCTCCCCCGGAGAATCCGCGTGATCTGGCTGACGCTCCTGCCCGCCACGCTGGTGCTCGCGCTCGGCGCCGCGCTGAGCGCCGTCCCGCTGCCGCTCCACCCGTCCTGGACGGCGCGGCTGCTCGCCACGGTCGCGGGCATGGCCGTGACGACCGTCATCGGGACGCTGCTGTTCATCAGCCTCAACTACGCGGCCACCCTGTTCCCGCACGCCGCCGACCGGCTGCCCGAGTGGGCGCTGTTCGGCGACGACCGCCCGGTGCACGCCGCCCTCGGCGCCCCCGCCTGCGCGCTCACCTGCCTGTGCGTCCTCGCCGCCGCCCGGCTCGCGTCCCGCTGGGCCGCCGAGGTCCGCCGCGCCGCGCGCGGCGCCCGCTCGATCGCCGACTCCGACGTGCCGCTGGCGCTGGCCGTCCCCGGCCGCGGCGTCCTGGTCTCCCGCGGGCTGCTGGCGCTCCTCGACCCGGCCGAACTGCGCGCGGTGCTGCACCACGAGGCGTCCCACCTGCGGCACCGCCACCACCACTACCTCGCCGCCGGCGCGCTCGCCGCGGGCACCCTGCCGTTCCTGCGGCGGCTCAACGGGCGGCTCCGCTTCCACCTGGAGCGCTGGGCGGACGAGGACGCCGCCGAGGCCGTCGGCGACCGCGAGCTCGTCGCCCGCACCATCGCGCGGGTCGCCCTCGCCCGCCCGTCCGGCGACGCGTCCCCGCCGCCGCTCTCCGCGTTCACCGACTCCGGCGTCGTCCAGCGCGTCCAGGCGCTGCTCCGCTCCGCCCCCGCCAAGAACACCGTCACCGGCCCCGTCGTCCTCACCGGCGCGGGCCTGTGCACGGGCGTCCTGGCGTCGACCGCCTGGCAGCTCGACCACGCCCTCGGCCTGGCCATCCTCTGACCCCCGAAGGAAGGCGACGCCGCATGGGACCGCGGCGCGGCGGCGCCGGCGAGGCCCGCAAGACCGACCACCGCTCCGCCCTCGACCTGCTGGACGGAAGCGCCCTGCGGTAGGCGCGCCGGTGAACGACATCTCGCCCGCCCCCGCACCCGGCATCGACCGGCGGCGGCGCCGTCCGGGAGCACCTGCGGATCACCGCCGACGCGGTGTTCCTCAACGCCGGATCGCGACGCCGAAGTGCAGGCCCTCATCCGCGCGCGGATGGACGAGTTCGCCCGGGTCGGCGGCGGCGTGATGATCGACCGCGACGCGCAGGACCCTTCGACCTGGCACGCGCTGGGCGGCGTCCCCATGGGCGGCGCGGGCGTCGCCCTTTTCCACGGAAAGGCGCATAAAGGAACGCGAACGACCCCTAGGTTTTTCGTATGACGTCTCCCTACGAAGGCCTGTTCGAGCACGCCGAGCGGTACCTCGGCCCCGTGACGCACGCCGAGCCGCCGGACGTCCTCGGCTTCAACCGCGGGTTCGCGATCGGCTACCACCGGCACCCCGAGTTCGAGATGGTGTCGGCCGCGACCACCGGGGTCCGCTTCCAGGACCTGGAGTTCGAACTGCCCGAGGAGATCGTCTGCTCGGCGCGTCCGGGACAGGAGTCGGAGGCGGGCTACCTGGCGCACGTCGCCGCCTCGAACGCGGTGAAGAGCGGCCGGGGGCACGGCTACGGAGGCGGGTACCGCAACGCGGAGCCGCTGATCCCCGACACCCGGATCTCCGCCTTCGCCCACTTCCTGCACCCGCTCCTGCCGAAGGAGTTCGCCTACTTCCGCAACGCCGCCGGTGAGGCCGCGCTCCGGTTCGTGACGGTGGTGCCGATGACCGACGCCGAGTTCCTGTTCGTCCGCGACGAGGAGGAGGGCTTCTCCGGCCTGATGGAGGTGTGGCGGCTGAACGGCACCGACATCCTCGACCTCTACCGGAAGTCGGCCGTCTGAGGCGTCACGGGTACACGACGCGGTACCAGTGCGCGGACTCGTCCTTGAGGGGTTCCAGCCGGACGCGCGTGCCACCGGGGCTGTCGAACAGGCGCACGCCGTCCCCGAGGAGGACGGGGGCGATGAAGACGAGCACCTCGTCGAGGATTCCGGCCTCGACGCACTGCCGGGCGACGTTCGCGCCGAGGACGTTGACGTAGCGGTCGCCGGCGGCGGCGCGGGCCTCGGCGACGGCGGTGCGCAGGTCGCCGGCGAAGACGACCCCCGGGACGGGCTCCGCCGGGGGCCGGTGCGTCAGGACGACCATCGGCCCGTCGTACCGCCCGCCGAACGCCCCCTCCTTGTCGGTGCCCTCGTTCGGGTCGCCGCCGCCGTAGGTGCCGTTCCCGGCGAGGATGGCGCCGATCCGGTCGACGAGCCCCTCGGCCGCCGGGTCGGGGGCGGCCAGGTGCTCGGTCAGCCAGGACATGTCCCCGCCCGGTGCCGCGATGAAGCCGTCGAGCGACATCGTCGCCGAGTACAGGAGCTTTGCCACGGTTCTTCCTTTCGTGATGGTCGAAGGGGTCGACCGGGCGGGGGCCCGGAACTCATCGGCCGGCCCCCGGAACGGGCCGCGCGGGTCGCGTCATTCATCTTGTGTGCCGCAGAGGCGTGGGATGCCCGCTGTGCCACAATGGCCCGCGTAGGCGACGGCGGAACGAGGAAGTCCGGTGCGAATCCGGCGCGGTCCCGCCACTGTGATCGGCGAGCGGACCCCGAACACGCCACCGCCCCTCCCGGGGCGGGAAGGCCGGGGCGAGCGACGACCCGAGAGCCAGGAGACTCACGCGGTCGCCTCCTCACGGTAACTGGGGCGGATCTCCCCAGAGAGGAGAGGCTGGCATGGCCGTTGGAATCCCGGTGGTCCGGGACCGCGGCGGACGGCGGGCGCGCTCGGCGCTCGGGTCCGCCCTCGCACTCGTGCTCCTGCTGTCGGGCTGCGGCGCGTCCGGCCGCGCCGCGGACGGACGGGACGGCGCCGCGCCGCCCGGCTTCCCGGTGACGGTCGAGAACTGCGGCGTCACGACCACCTACGAGCGGCCCCCGCGCCGCGCGGTGTCGCTGAACCAGCACGCGACCGAGGTGATGCTCGCGCTCGGCCTCGAACGGTCGATGGTCGGGACCGCGTTCCCGGACGACGCCGTCCTGCCGGAGTTCGAGCGGGCCTACGGCGGGATCGAGGTGCTGGCCGACGAGTACCCGTCGTTCGAGGTGCTGCTGGCCGCCGAACCCGACTTCGTGTACGGCGGCTGGGCCAGCGCGTTCGCCGAGCAGGACGGGCGGAGCCGCGCGGCCCTCCGCGAGGCCGGCATCGACACGCACCTCAACATCGAGGAGTGCCCCGGCGGCCCGGTGACGATGGCGACGGTCGAGGAGGAGGTCCGCACCGTCGCGAAGATCTTCGGGGTGTCCGCGCGCGCCGAGGAGCGGATCGCGTCCATGCGCGCCGTCCTGGAGCGGACCGCCGCCGCCCTCGCGGGCGCCGACCCGCTGACGGTCGCCGTGTACGACAGCGGCGACCGGACCGTGTTCACCTCGGGCGGCGCCGGGATCGGCAGCGAGATCATCCGGCTCGCGGGCGGCACCAACCTGTTCGCCGACCTCGACGACGCGTACGGGGACGTCTCGTTCGAGCAGTTCGCCGAACGCGCGCCCGAGGTCGTCCTCATCTACGACTACGGCGACCGGCCCGTCGAGGACAAGAAGAAGTTCCTGCTGGAGCACCCGGCGCTGCGGGACGTGCCCGCGATCCGCGACGAGCGGTTCGCGGTGCTGCCGCTGTCGTCGACGGTCACCGGCGTGCGGGCGGCGGGCGCGGTGGAGGCGCTCGCCCGCCAGCTGCACCCGGACCGCTTCGCGTGACCGCGACCGCAGGACGGGTCGCGCTCCCCCGCGTGCGCGCCCCGTACCCGCTCGTCCTGGTCCTGCTCGGGGCGCTGCTGCTCGGGACCGCGACGGCCGCGATCGCCGTCGGGTCCGTCGGCATCCCGCCCGACCAGGTGTGGGGCATCCTGCTGCACCGGCTGCACCTCGCACCGGCCGCGGACTGGACGCCCGCCCGCGAGACGATCGTGCTCGACGTGCGGCTCCCGCGCGTCCTGCTGTGCGGGGTCGTCGGCGCGGGCCTGTCGGTGTGCGGCATGGCGCTGCAGGCGATCGTCCGGAACCCGCTCGCCGATCCGATGCTGCTCGGGGTGTCGTCCGGCGCGTCGGTCGGGGCGGTGCTGGTCGTGGTGTTCCACGTGTCGTGGTTCGGGATGTTCTCGCTGCCGCTGGCCGCGTTCGGCGGCGCCCTCCTCGCGCTCGTCCTGGTGTACGCGCTCGCCCGCTCGGGCGGCCGGATGACGACGGTGCGGCTCGTCCTCGCGGGCGTCGCGACGGCGGAGGTGCTGTCGGCGGTCGCGAGCTACCTGGTCATCACCTCGGACGACCCGCACGGCGCGGAGTCGGCGCTGCGCTGGATGCTCGGCGGCCTCGGCGGCACCACCTGGGCGGTGCTGTGGATCCCGGCGGCGGCGGTCCTGGCCGGGACCGCGGTCCTGCTCGGGCTGTCCCGCCCGCTGAACCTGCTGCTGGCCGGGGAGGAGGCCGCGACGGCGCTCGGGATGGACGTGCACCGCTTCCGCGCCGCGCTGTTCGTGCTGGTCGCGCTGATGACCGGGACGATCGTCGCGGTGAGCGGCGCCATCGGGTTCGTCGGGCTGATCATGCCGCACGCCGTGCGGCTGCTGGTCGGCGCCGACCACCGCCGCGCGCTCCCGGTCGTCGCGCTGCTCGGCGCGTCCTTCCTGACCGCCGCGGACCTCGCCGCGCGGACCCTGATCAGCCCGGAGGAGATCCCCGTGGGCATCCTCACCGCCCTGGTCGGCGGCCCGGTGTTCCTGTACCTGATGCGGCGGAAGGCGGCCCGGTGACCCCGCGGACCGGACCCGGGACGCTCGAGGCGGAGGCGGTGTCGGTCGTGCTCGGCGGCCGGACGCTCGTCGACCGCGTGTCGCTGGTCGCGGCGCCGTCCCAGGTCATCGGGCTCGTCGGGCCGAACGGGGCGGGCAAGTCGACGCTGCTGCGCACGTTCTACCGGGCGCTGCGCCCGGCGTCCGGGCGCGTCCTGCTGGACGGCGGCGACGTGCGCCGGATGCCCGGGCGGCTCCTCGCGCGGCGGCTCGCCGCCGTCCTGCAGGAGGCCCCGGGGGACTTCGAGCTGACCGCGTACGACGTCGTCGCGATGGGCCGCACCCCGCACAAGCGCGCGTTCCAGGGCGACGACGACGCCGACCGCGCGATCATCTTCGGGGCGCTGGCCGAACTGGAGGCCGCGGACCTGGCGGACGCGCCGTTCGACCGGCTGTCGGGCGGCGAGAAGCAGCGCGTCCTCATCGCCCGCGCGCTCGCCCAGCGCACCGGCACCCTGGTGCTGGACGAGCCGACCAACCACCTCGACCTGCGGCACCAGATCGACGCGCTCCGGCTCGTCCGCCGCCTCGGCGTCACGGCCGTCATCGCGCTGCACGACCTGAACCTCGCGGCGGCGTACTGCGACCGCGTGCACGTGCTGGACGGCGGCCGGACGGTCGCCGCCGGGACGCCCGCCGAGGTGCTCACCGCGGACCTGCTCGCCGCCGTGTACCGCGTCGACGCCGAGGTCACCGCGCATCCCCGCACGGGCGTCCCGCAGATCACCGTCCTACCGGAGTGAGCCGCCCCACCCGTTCACCGCGCGGCCGGCTCCGCCCCCGCGCCGGGCTCCACCCCGGCGCCGGGGCCCGCGCCGCGGCCCGCGGGCGGCCGGTTCGGCCGGACGGCCCGGTGGACCAGGTCGGCGACGTTGTAGCCGACGATGCCGGCGATGTCGGCCAGCCCGGGAGTGCCGATGATCGCGTTGGCCTCACCGGCGGTGAGGCTGCGGTGCCAGCGGGTGTCCGCCTTGGGCTTCTCGTTGTTCCAGTAGGGGCGCGCCTTCTCCACGAACAGCTCCGCCTCGGCGCGCGCGGGCCCGTCGAGCCGTCCGATGTGCTCCTCGAGCTGCTCCTTGCCGACGTAGGGCACGAAGGAGCTCCAGTTGCCGCCGGCGTCGTGGATGCGGCCGGTGTCCGCCTTGTCCCGCAGCGGCAGGTGCAGGAAGGCGGCCAGCCGGTCGAGGTGCCGTTCCGGGCGCGCCATGTAGCCCTCGTAGCGCACCACCATGTGCGGGAGCCCGTGCGTGTTCACCGTCCGGAGCGCGTCGACGTAGGTGTTCCGCCAGATGTTCGCGCCCTGCCACAGCGGCTCGCCCGTCCGGTTGCGGTGGCTGATCGCGAAGGCGATCGGGTTGCGCGCGGTCAGGATGACGCTGAGCGGGGTCCGGTTCGCCGGGTCGGCCTGCTTCTGCTCGACGGCCCGGCGGAGCCAGGCGACGTACTTGCTCCCGTCGAGGATCGCCGCGGCGCCCAGCGACCGCGCGAGCTCCCCGTGCATGCCGAGGATGTCGTCGTACGACACGCGCTCGCGGAGCGCGTCGGTGAAGTGGCGGCACTCCCGGCCGAGCAGGGAGCACGGGCCGCAGACCATCCCGGCGTCCTTGTGGCTGAACCCGGGGACCTGGGTGAAGTTGTTCAGCTCGCCCACGTAGTGGGCCTTCTTGATCCGGGTCGTCATGTCGCGGCCGATCAGCGTCGACCCCGAGAACAGGGTGCCGAGGACGAAGACCGACGCCGGCGGCCGGTCCGGCGCCTTGGGCAGCCGCGATCGGAGGTTCACGAGCCTTCCGGGCACGGCCGAAGCCTCTTCCGTCTGAGAGTTCACGTTCACGCCCCCGGTGACGACGAGTGGAATCCATGCACCCTCTTACCCCGGTCTGTCCTGGTCGACGGCTCCGTGGCACAAGGAGGACACCCCGCACATTGTGCCGGTAGCGGGCCCGGAACGCGCGGGCCCGGGCCCGCGATCCGTTGTTCAGGTGGTGATCATGCGGGGGTCACCCCGTGCACGGGCGGGCGCTGCGGCCGGCGGCGAGGGTGGGGCCGCCCCGGCGCGGCGCCGCGGCGGAAGGAAGAGCGTTCATGAGGATGTGGCGGAGGGCCGCGGCGGTGTGCGCCGCGGTGTGCGCGGCGGCCGTGCCGGCGGTCGGGGTCGCGGTGCCGGCGGAGGCCGGGGAGCGGCGCGGGACGCGGTTCGACCTGCAGGCGCACCGGGGCGGGCTCGGGCTCGTGGCGGAGAGCACGACGGCGGCGTTCGCGAACGCGCTGGAGCTCGGCGTGAGCACGCTGGAGCTGGACGTGCAGATCACCGCGGACCGGCGCGCGGTCGTCACCCACGACCGGCAGGTCAGCGCGAAGAAGTGCCGGGACACCCGGCCCGCGTTCCCCGGCGACCCCGAGTATCCGTACGTCGGGAAGTACGTCAAGGACCTGACGCTGCGGCAGGTGCGGACCCTGGACTGCGGGTCGCTGACCCTGCCGGAGCATCCGGGGCAGCGGCCCGTGCCGGGGGCGCGGATGCCGCTGCTCGGCGAGGTGTTCGACCTCGTGCACCGGTACCGGGCCTACGGCGTGAAGCTCAACGTCGAGACGAAGGTCGAGGCGGGGGCGCCGCACGAGACGGCGCCGCGCGAGCAGTTCGTCCGGATCACGGCGCACGAGGTGCGCAAGGCGCGGATGCTGCGGCAGGTGACGATCCAGAGCTTCGACTGGGGCGCGCTGATGCGGATGCGGGAGGTGGAGCCGCGGCTGGAGCTGGTGGCGCTCACCAACCGCGACTTCCTGCAGACCGGGCAGCCTGGGCGGTCGCCGTGGCTGGGCGGCATCGACATCGACGACTTCGGCGGCGACCCGCTGGCGGCCGTCCGGTCGTTCGGGGCGTCCGCGTTCTCGCCGGTGCACGGCTTCCCGCAGAACGGGAAGGTCACCGACCCCGGCTACCGGCCCTACGTCACCCGGGACATGGTGCGGCGGGCGCACCGGCTGGGGCTGAAGGTGGTGCCCTGGACGGTCAACGACCCGGCCACGATGAACGCGCTGATGGACGACGGCGTGGACGGCCTCATCACCGACCGGCCCGACCTGCTCCGCGCGGTGATGGACGGGCGCGGGCTGCGGCTGCCGAAGCGGTACGAGGCGCGGAAGCCGCACCCCCGGGAGCGCGTCCGCGCCGGGTGACTCCGGACACGTCCGGGACGCGGAGGCCGGACCGCCCCACGGGGGCGGTCCGGCTCTCTTCGTGCGGGGACGCGGGCCGCGGGGGCGGAGGGGGGTGCCCGGACGGTCGGCGCGGCCGGGTATTTTAACTGCTGACCGCGCCCCGGCCGCATCATTCGTTGTCTTGAACCGTTCGCATTTATGAAGTTAGGTTGACGCCATGACCGCATCCCAGCCCCCGAACGCCGCCCAGGAGCTGCGCGGTGCCGGCCTGCGGGTGACGGCCGCGCGCGTCGCGCTGCTCGAGACCGTCCGGGCCGGCGACCACCTCGGCGTCGAGGCGATCGCGTCCGGTATCCGCGACCGCGTGGGCCACATCAGCCTCCAGGCGGTGTACGAGGCGCTGCACGCGCTCACCGCGGCCGGTCTCGTGCGCCGCATCGAGCCCGCCGGGAGCCCGGCGCGGTTCGAGGGGCGCGTCGGCGACAACCACCACCACCTCGTGTGCCGGCAGTGCGGCGCCGTCAAGGACGTCGACTGCGCGGTCGGGCACCCGCCGTGCCTCGACCCGGTCGACGACTCCGGGTACCTGGTCGACGAGGCGGACGTGACGTTCTGGGGCCTGTGCCCCCGGTGCCGGGCCGCCTGACGGCGGCGCCGGGCGCCCGGCGGCCGGGCCGGCCCGTGCGGGCCGGCCCGGAACGGTCGGTCAGGCGAGCGCGGCGAGGTCGTACCGGTCGAGGTTCATGACCTTGTCCCACGCGGCGACGAAGTCGGCGACGAACTTCTCCTTCGCGTCGTCGCTCGCGTAGACCTCCGCGACCGCGCGGAGCTCGGCGTTCGCGCCGAACACGAGGTCGGCGCGGCTGCCCGTCCACCGGACGTTCCCGGAGGCGTCGCGGCCCTCGAAGGTCTCGGAGTTCTCGTCCACCGGCTTCCACACCGTGCCCATGTCGAGCAGGTTCACGAAGAAGTCGTTGGTCAGCGTCCCGGGGGTGTCGGTGAGGACGCCCAGGGACGACTGCCCGTGGTTCACGCCGAGGACGCGCAGGCCGCCGACGAGGACGGTCATCTCGGGCGCGCTCAGGGTGAGCAGGTTCGCCCGGTCGACCAGCAGGAACTCGCCCGGGAGCTGATGCCCCTTCTTCAGGAAGTTGCGGAACCCGTCGTGCATGGGCTCCATCACCTCGAACGACTCCACGTCGGTCTGCTCCTGCGACGCGTCGGTGCGGCCCGGCGTGAACGGCACCTCGATGTCGTGGCCGGCGTCCTTCGCGGCCTTCTCGACGGCCGCGCACCCGCCGAGCACGATGAGGTCGGCCAGCGAGATCCGCTTGCCGCCCGTCTGCTCGGCGTTGAACGCCTCCTGAACCTGCTCCAGGGTGCGCAGCGCCGTCGCGAGCCGGTCGGGGTCGTTGACCTCCCAGTTCCGCTGCGGCTCCAGCCGGATGCGGGCGCCGTTGGCGCCGCCCCGCTTGTCGGTGCCGCGGAACGACGCGGCCGCCGCCCACGCGGTGGCGGCCAGCTGGGACACCGACAGGCCCGAGTCGAGCAGCCGCGCCTTGAGGGCGGCGACGTCCTCGGGGCCGACGAGCTCGTGGTCCACCGCCGGGACCGGGTCCTGCCAGACGAGCTCCTCGGTCGGGACCTCGGGGCCGAGGTAGCGGACGACCGGCCCCATGTCGCGGTGCGTCAGCTTGAACCAGGCGCGGGCGAAGGCGTCCGCGAACGCGTCCGGGTCGTCCTTGAAGCGGCGCGAGATCGGCTCGTAGATCGGGTCGAAGCGCAGCGACAGGTCGGTCGTCAGCATCATCGGCTGGCGGTTCAGCGTGCCGTCCTCGGGGTCGGGCACGGTGTCGGCGCCCGCGCCGTCCTTCGGCCGCCACTGGTGCGCGCCCGCCGGGCTCTTCGTCAGCTCCCACTCGTAGCCGAAGAGGACGTCCCAGAAGGTGTTGTCCCACTTGGTCGGGGTGGGCGTCCAGGTGACTTCCAGGCCGCTGGTGTGGGAGTCGCGGCCCTTGCCGGAGCCGTGGGTGCTCTTCCAGCCGAGGCCCATGTCCTCCAGCGGGGCGCTCTCGGGCTCGGGGCCGATGTGCTCGTCGCCGGGGGCCGCGCCGTGCGTCTTGCCGAAGGTGTGGCCGCCCGCGATCAGCGCGACGGTCTCCTCGTCGTTCATCCCCATCCGGCCGAAGGTCTCGCGGATGTCGCGGGCCGCGGCCACCGGGTCGGGGTTGCCGTTCGGGCCCTCGGGGTTGACGTAGATGAGGCCCATCTGCACCGCGGCGAGGGGCTTCTCCAGGTCGCGGTCGCCGCTGTAGCGCTCGTCGTCCAGCCAGGCGGTCTCGGGGCCCCAGAAGACGTCCTCCTCGGCCTCCCAGGCGTCCTCGCGGCCGCCGCCGAAGCCGTACGTCTTCAGGCCCATCGTCTCGAGGGCGACGTTGCCGGCCAGGATCATCAGGTCGGCCCAGGAGATCTTGCGGCCGTACTTCTGCTTGACCGGCCACAGGACGCGGCGGGCCTTGTCCAGGCTCGCGTTGTCCGGCCAGCTGTTCAGCGGCGCGAACCGCTGCTGGCCCGCGCCGGCGCCGCCGCGGCCGTCGCTGACCCGGTAGGTGCCGGCGCTGTGCCACGCCATCCGGATGATCAGCGGGCCGTAGTGCCCGAAGTCGGCCGGCCACCAGTCCTGCGAGTCGGTGAGGACGCGCGCGATGTCCTCCTTCACCGCGGGCAGGTCGAGGCTGTTGAACGCCTCGGCGTAGTTGAAGTCCTCGCCCAGCGGGTTCGCCACGGCGGGGTTCTTGGCGAGCATCTTCAGGTTGAGCCGGTCCGGCCACCAGCCGCGGTTGCCGCCGCCCTGCGTCGGGTGCGGGGCGCGGTCGTGCGCGACGGGGCAGCCGCCCTCGCTCGTCGTGCCGGTGTCGTGAACGTTGTCGGCCATGTCATTCCTTCCGGTGCTGAGGCGGGGTGGCGATCAGGAACTCTCGGCGGTGGAGCAGTCGGGACACAGCCCCCAGTAGACGACCTCGACCTCGTGGACCGCGTAGCCGCGATCGTCCGAGGCGGTCAGGCACGGCGCCTCGCCGACGGCGCAGTCGACGTCGGCGATCGCGCCGCAGGCCCGGCACACGAGGTGGTGGTGATTGTCCCCGACCCGCAACTCGTAGCGCGCCACGGACCCGGACGGCTGGATGCGCCGGACGAGCCCCGCGGCGGTCAGCGTGTGCAACGAGTCGTACACGGCCTGGTGGGAGACCTTGGGGAGGCGGCTGCGCACGGCGCCGATGAGCGTGTCCGTGTCCGCGTGCGGGTGCGCCTGCACCGCGCTCAGCACGGCCGTCCGGGGACGGGTCACGCGCAGAGCGGCCCCGCGCAGCATCCGCTGGAAGTCCAAGGCCGTCGCCACGTCGGAAAGACTGTCCCAGTTTCTTGAACGAGTCAAGAGTAGGAATCAATAAGGAGGAAAACGGCGGTCTCCACCCGTCTGACATGCCCGGACGTCCGGCGCGCGGCCCGGCCCGGCGGGTGCGGTCAGCCGTCGCGGAGGCCGAACAGGACGGTGAGGACGTCCTCGATGATCTCCGGGTGGTCGTCCTGGCCGCGGTCGAGGAGCCACTGCTGCTGCATGCCGTCCAGGAGCGCCAGCAGCGCCGTCGCGGCCGCGCGCGGGGTGAGGCCGCTCGGCAGCCGCTCGCCCCACCGCTCGGTGAAGCTCCGCACCATCCGCTCGCGCACCGTCGCGTAGTGGTCGCGGAAGTACTCCTGCGCCGGATGCCCGTCGGTGACGCTCTCGGCCATGAGGACGCTGTAGACCCGCGCCAGCCCGGGGTGCGCGTGGTCGTGCGCGACGACCTCGGCCATCTGGCCGGGCCAGTCCGCGCCGGCGTGCTCGGCGAGCAGGTGCTCGCGGTTGAGCTCCTCGCGGCGCCGCAGGATCTCGACCAGCAGCCGCTTCTTGCTCGGGAAGTAGTGCAGGACGCCCTGCCGGGTCAGGCCGACCTCGGCCGCGATCGCGTCGAGGGACGTCCCGCGGTAGCCGCGCGCGGCGAACATCCCGAGCGCGGCGGCCACGATCTCCTCGCGCCTGCTCCTCGTCATGCGGTCTCCACGGAACGACCGTATCGGCCCATGCCCGCATATCGCCCCCTATCCCTACCTACAGGTAAGTAGGTACGCTGCGCGGCATGAGCGAAACCGCGATCATCACCGGGGCGGCGGGCGGCATCGGGGCGGCGACGGCCCGGCGGCTCGCGTCGTCCGGCGTCCGCTGCGTGCTCGTCGACCGCGACCCGCAGGTGACGGACGTCGCCGCGCCCATCGGCGGCACCGCCCTGGTGGGCGACCTGACCGACCCCGACCTGTCGATGCGGGCCGCCGCCGAGGCGGGCGACGGCCTGGCGCTGGTCGTCCTCAACGCCGGGACGAACTCGCCCGACAAGGACCCGGCCACGCTCGACCTCGACCGGTACCGCGCCGTCGTCGGCGTGAACCAGCACTCGGTCACCTACGGGCTGCGGGCCGCGCTGCCGGCGCTGCGGCGCCGCGGCGGCGGCTCGATCGTGGTCACCGCGTCGCTCGCCGCGCTGCACGGCGTCGAGCAGGACCCGATCTACACGATGACCAAGCACGCGGTCATCGGCCTGGTGCGCGCCCTGGCCGGCCCGCTGGCGCGGGAGGGGATCAGGCTCTCCGCCGTCTGCCCCGGCCTCGTCGACACCCCGCTCACCGCGGGCGCGCGCGACCGCTTCCGGGCCGCGGGGGTCCCGATGCTCACCGCCGACGAGGTCGCCGCCGCGATCGTGGACACGCTCCGCGACGGCGAGCCCGGCACCGAACTCGTCGTCCGCCCGGGCCGGGCACCCGCGCGTTACTCCCCGGCCCCGCTCCCCTAACGTCCGCGCACCGCCGGTTCACCGCGGGTTGGTAGGTTGCGGCGTCCGGCCGTGCGGGACGTTCGCCGGGGAGGGTCCACGACGTGAGCGGAGCACCGGACGAGCTGCGGCGCGGGCTCGGGACGTTCGACGCCGTCGTCGTCGGGCTCGGCGCGATGATCGGCGCGGGGATCTTCGCGGCGCTCGCCCCGGCGGCCCGCGCCGCGGGGTCCGGGCTGCTGCTCGGGCTCGCGCTGGCCGGGGCCGTCGCCTACTGCAACGCGACGTCGTCGGCGCGGCTGGCCGCACGGTACCCGGCGTCCGGCGGCGCCTACGTCTACGGCCGCGAACGGCTCGGCGACTTCTGGGGCCACCTCGCCGGCTGGGCCTTCGTGGTCGGCAAGACCGCGTCGTGCGCGGCGATGGCCCTCACCGCCGGCGGCTACGTCTGGCCGGAGCACGCCCACGCGGCGGCCGTCGCCGCCGTGGTCGCGCTGACGGCGGTGAACTACGCGGGGGTGCGCAAGTCCGCGCTGCTCACCCGCGTGATCGTCGCCGCGGTCCTGGCCGTGCTGGCCGCCGTGGTCGCGGCCGTGCTCGCCTCCGGCGCGGCGGACGCCGCCCGCCTCGCCCCCGGCGCGGGCGCCGCCCCGGGCGGGGTGCTCCAGGCGGCCGGGCTGCTGTTCTTCGCGTTCGCCGGGTACGCGCGCATCGCCACCCTCGGCGAGGAGGTCCGCGACCCGGCCCGCACCATCCCGCGCGCGGTCCCGATCGCGCTCGGGATCGTCCTCGCCGTGTACGCGGCGGTCGCGGCGGCGGCCCTGGCCGTGCTCGGCGGCGACGGCCTCGCGCGGACGGCCGCGCCGCTGGCGGCGGCCGCCGACGCCGCCGGGACCCCCGGCCTGGCGCCGGTCGTCCGGGCGGGCGCCGCCGCCGCCGCGCTGGGCGCGCTGCTCGCGCTCGTCCTCGGCGTCTCGCGGACCGTGCTGGCGATGGCCCGCGACCGCCACCTGCCGCACGCGCTCGCCGCCGTCCACCCCCGCTTCGGCGTCCCGCACCGCGCCGAGCTCGCGGTCGGCGCCGTCATCGCGGCGGCCGCCGCGACCGCCGACCTCCGCGACGTCATCGGGTTCTCGTCGTTCGGGGTGCTGGCGTACTACGCGGTCGCGAACGCCTCGGCGTGGACGCTCGCACCGGACGAGGGCCGGCCGCCGCGCGCCGTCCCGCTGCTGGGCCTCGCGGGCTGCCTCGCGCTGGCGTTCGCCCTGCCGCGCGCGTCCGTCGCGGCCGGCGGGGCCGTCCTCGCCGCGGGCGCCGCCTGGTACGCGATCCGGCGTTTCACGACGTCACACGGCTAATCTTCACAAAGCCGCTATGGCGGGATACGTTCCCAACGTTAACGTCAGTCTCATAGAGCGCGGTGGTGCAATGGAGTCGTTGGAGACCTTCCTAGCCGATGTCAGCAGCTTCGTCTGGGGCCCGTGGTTGCTCATCCCCCTGCTGCTGCTGACCGGTCTCTATCTCACGATCTTGCTGCGCGGTCTGCAGTTCCGGCACTTCAAGCTCGCCTTCTGGCTGGCGTTCTTCAAACGCAGCGACGGCGAGGACACCGAGGGCGACATCGCGCACTACCAGGCGCTGACCACGGCGCTGGCGGCCACCGTCGGCGTCGGCAACATCGCCGGTGTCGCGACCGCGATCGCGCTGGGCGGGCCGGGCGCGGTCTTCTGGATGTGGTGCACCGGCCTCGTCGGGATGGCGACCAAGTACAGCGAGGCGTTCCTCGGGGTGCGGTTCCGGCGCAAGGACGCCGCCGGGGAGCAGAGCGGCGGCCCGATGCACTACCTCCGCGAGGGCATCCAGGGCCGCCTCGGCTGGTTCCTGGGCGGGTTCTTCGCCATCGCGGGCGCCATCGCCGCGTTCGGCATCGGCAACATGGTCCAGGCCAACACGGTCTCCAGCAACGTCGAGGCCGAGTGGGGCGTGCACACCTGGGTCACCGGGCTGCTGCTCACCGGCCTGGCCGCCGTGGTGATCGTCGGCGGCATCAAGAGCATCGGCCGGATCACCGCCGCGTTCGTGCCGATCATGATCGTCCTGTACGTCGTGGGCGCGCTGGGCGTCCTCGCGTTCAACCTCGGCGAACTGCCGGGCGCGCTCGGCCTCATCATCACCGACGCCTTCTCGGGCACCGCCGCCACCGGCGGGTTCGTCGGCGCGGGCGTCGCCGCCGCCATCCAGTACGGTGTCGCGCGCGGCATCTTCTCCAACGAGTCCGGGCTGGGCACCGGCGGCATCGCCGCGGCGGCCGCCAAGACGACGCACCCGGTGCGGCAGGCGCTTGTGTCGATGACCCAGACCTTCATCGACACCCTCGTCGTCGTCAGCTTCACCGCACTGACGATCATCGTGACGGACTCCTGGAAGACCGGCGGCGAGGCCGACGCGGCCACGTTCACCGCCCGCGCCTTCGACGAGGGCCTGCCGGGCGACTGGGGCAGCGTCATCGTCACGCTCGGCGTGCTGTTCTTCGCCTCGTCCACCATCCTCGGCTGGTCGTACTACGGCGAGCGCTGCATGGAGTACCTGTTCGGCCGGAAGGCCGTGCTGCCCTACCGGCTGGTCTTCATCGCGATGGTCTACGTGGGCTCGGTGTCCACGATCACCGTGGTGTGGAACTTCTCCGACCTGATGAACGGCCTGATGGCGCTGCCGAACCTCGTGGGCCTGCTCATCCTGAGCCCGCTCGTCTGGCGCGAGACGCGCGCCTACTTCAAGTCGGGACCGCAGCAGGAGCCGTCCGAGGCGGTCAAGACCTGACGAGCCGCGCACCGACACCCGCTCGGCCCCGGGACGACCGTCCCGGGGCCGTCGTCGTCCCGGGGGCGACCTACCTGAAACATGTTCTTGCGAAAGGTCGCACCGTGCCATTTGCGGCAATGGCGGCGATCAGCGGATAAGCGGAGTCGCCACACCGGCCATTTCCGCAATGTACGCCACATCTCTCACGGCAGCCTCAACCAGTGACACTGACATAGCTGCCAAAAGAAGTCGGGGATGTAGTCACCTTTCGGGCGTTGACCGCTCAACGACCCTTGCCTATGGTGTCAATAGAACGCGTTCTAGTAAGACGGTCGGAAGATCGGCGTCGACGGCGACGGCGTCCTCCGGCCGGCCGTCCCCGGTTCGCACCTTCCCCGATCCGCCGGCCACGGGCGGGCGAGGCCGGACCGCGGACTCCCACCCCACCCTCGGGTGCAGGCGCGACGCCCACGTCCCCGAAATGAGGACCCCCTTGTCCCGCATCAGCAAGAAGGCCGCGTTCCTCTCCACGACCGCCGCGGCCGCCCTGACCGTCGCCATGACCGCCACCCCCGCGCTGGCCTGGCCGGCCGGCAGCTTCACCGCCACCCTCGACGGTGACATGGTGATCGACGCGGGCATCCCCGCCACGTGCACCGACTCGACCCTCACCGGCAGCGTCGCGGCGGACGGCACGCTCACCGTCACCGGCGCCTCCGTGAGCGGCTGCGGCGTCACCGTCACCCCCGTCGGCCTGCCCTGGAGCGGCAGCCTCAGCGGCGGCGTCGCGTCCTTCGACGGCTTCCAGATGAGCGCCATCGGCTGCACCTTCGGCGGCGACATCACCGGCTCCTACTCCGGCGGCGAGACCTTCCCGGTCACCGCGGCGTTCACCGAGCAGACCGTCCAGCGGACGAGCGGCTGGCTGTGCCCGTCGTCCGCCACGATCACCGCCTCGTACACCTTCGCCCAGTCCTGATCCCCGGGACCGCAGGGTCCCCCTTCGCCACGGCCCCGGCGGGCGCCCGCCGGGGCCTATTGGCGACTCGTCAGTAACTATTGGCACAGCGCCAATTTCGTTCTACAGTGCAGGTCAGGCAGTGACCACACGACTCCGGCGGTCCCCGCCACGCACGTTCCGCGCCGGATGGGGGCGGGGGCCGCCGGTTCTCCCCGGGGAGACGCATGCCCGACGACCGGAGCGACACCCCCTCGCTGTGCAGGATCCTCGTGCCGCTCGCCGACACGAGGACGGACGGCGCCGCCCGGGTCCTCATCGACGCGCTGCTCGGCGAGGACGCCCGCGAGGAGGACGACCGGTGAACAAACATCGGCTACGTGCTGTACCCCGGGTTCACCGGCCTCGACCTGGTCGGCCCCTACGAGGTGATCAGCCGTCGGCCACCTGCTCACCGCCCGGCGCCGCCGCCCCGCCGCGTGATCACCCGGCCGGCGACGCCCCCGGCGTCGGCACGACGGCCTCGCCGCCCTGCTGCCGCCCGTCCGGGTCCGTCATCGTCTCCTGCGCGGCCCCGATCGACGTCACCTCGGTGACCCGCCACGTCCCGTCCTTGCGGACCAGCCGCATGTCCAGGTGCGAGCCCAGCACCCGCCGGGTGCCCGCCGAACTGCGCACCTCCGAGTCCATCACCACGATCGCGCGCGCCGTGGACTCGTCGACGTCCCCCAGGTACACGGCCCGCACGGTCGCCGACGCGTCCGCCTTGAGCTTCGTGATCACGCCCTCCAGCCCGCCGGTGAACGCCACGTCGTACGTCTTCGCGAAGTCCTCCGACGCGAGCGAGAGCACCCGGTTCCGGGCGTCCTGCAAGTGCTCGTGGTCGTAGCTGAGCAGCGCCTGCCCGAACTCCCCGGCCTGCCGCTCCACCGCCTGCCGCGCCGCCTCCTCCTGCGCGGCCCGGTCCGCCCGGTACCACTGGAGCCCCGCCGTCGCGACCGCCGCGACCAGCAGGAGCCCGACCCCCGCACGCCCCCACGC
>NZ_QHJN01000384.1:0-1025 GCF_003947565.1 Actinomadura sp. WAC 06369
CTAGGGCGTGTTTCGAAGTCCAGGGTGTGGCGGTGTGTCCTGATCGCTAAATAGTGAGGTCTCCGGTAGAGGGTTCATCGACCAAGAAGAACCTGAACACCGGAGACCTCGTGACCACCCTAGCGGTGACGAGGCGGTTCGACCTGACCGATGAGCAGTGGACGCGGCTGGAGCCGCTGCTGCCGGTCGCCAGAAAGCCGGGTCGGCCGTCGAAGTGGACGAAACGGCAGCTCATCGATGGGATCAGGTGGCGGGTGCGAGTCGGTGCACCCTGGCGGGACGTGCCGGAGTGCTATGGCTCCTGGCAGGCGGTGTACGGGTTGTTCCGCCGCTGGCAGCGGGCGGGAGTGTGGGCGCGGATCGTCACCGGCCTGCAGGCACGGGCCGACGCGGCGGGCGTGATCACGTGGGAGGTCAGCGTTGACTCCACGATCGCACGGGCGCATCAGCACGCGGCCGGCGCCCGCACCCGGCCGGACGAGCAGGCCGAACCGCCCGGCGGGATCGGCGACGAACCCGTCGATCACGCTCTGGGACGTTCGCGCGGCGGCCTGACGACCAAGATCCACCTGTCCTGCGAGCAGGGGCAGAGGGTGTTGTCCCTGCTGGTCACCGCCGGTCAGCGGGGCGACTCGCCGCAGTTCCGGCCTGTTCTGGAGCGGATCGGCGTGCCTCGGATGGGGCCGGGACGTCCTCGCAAGCGGCCTGATCGGGTCCGGGCCGACAAGGCTTACAGTTCCCGCGCCAACCGCGCCTACCTGCGTAGACGCGGGATCGGTTGCACGATTCCGGTCAAGGCCGACCAGGCCCGCCATCGCAGGAACCGGGGCAGCCGGGGTGGCCGGCCGCCGGCGTTCTGCGCGGTCGACTACCGGCAGCGCCATGCCGTCGAGTGCGGCATCAACCGGCTCAAACGGCACCGGGCCGTGGCCACCCGGTACGACAAGCTCGCCGTCCGCTACGAAGCGACCCTCCACATCGCTGTCATCAACGACTGGCTGACCTGCCTTTGAAACACGCCCTAG
>NZ_QHJN01000385.1:0-1015 GCF_003947565.1 Actinomadura sp. WAC 06369
CCTAAAGCCTCGTGCATATGCGGGCTCACTGGGATCGACTTCAAGGTGCGATCCCAGACGCCACCACCCTCAGAGATAAGGGAAGAGTCGTAGTCGCTCCAACTCGAGCGAGAAAGGTTAAAGAGACGGCGACGCTCTTGCCACGTTGTCTCAGGATCTGGGTTCGGATCGACGAAAACATGGCGGTGGTTGAAAGCAGCAACCAATTTGATGTGCCTGCTCAACAGCATGCCATTACCGAAGACATCGCCCGACATATCGCCGATGCCAACGCACGTGAAATCCTCGGTAGCCTGGTCGATCCCTAGATCTGCAAGGTGCCTAGTGACTGATTCCCACGCGCCACGGGCCGTGATACCCATCGCCTTGTGGTCGTAGCCTGCGAACCGCCAGAGGCGAAAGCGTCACCAAGCCAGAAGTGGTGTTCGGCAGCGATGGCATTTGCGGTATCAGAGAAAGTTGCTGTGCCTTTGTCGGCCGCAACAACAAGGTACGGGTCATCGCCGTCGTGACGAACCACGTCCTCAGGGGCGACGACCTTACCCTCAACAACGTTATCTGTCAGCGACAGCAACGAAGACACGAAAATGCGGTAGCACTCCTTACCTTCTGCAGCCCATTCCGCGCGATTGGTCGTTGAATCGGGTAGATGAGCAGGCACAAATCCGCCCTTGGCACCGGCCGGAACGATAACCGAATTCTTGACCATCTGCGCCTTGACCAAGCCGAGTACTTCGGTGCGAAAATCCTCGGGGCGATCGGACCATCGCAGGCCACCTCGCGCCACGGCACCAAACCTCAGGTGGGTTCCGGACACTCGTGGCGAGTTGACGAAAATCTCAAACTTGGGCCGCGGGGCCGGGGCAAAGCCGAGATCGGTAGGACGGACCTTGAAGGCCAACGCCCGTCGACCGCTCTGCCACCAGTTCGTACGGATCATAGCCCTGATGACGGCATGCATCATGCGTAAGATGCGGTCGTGGTCAAGCGAAGCCACTTCCTCAAGGTCAGTGAG
>NZ_QHJN01000386.1:0-985 GCF_003947565.1 Actinomadura sp. WAC 06369
GGCGTCCGGGTGGGGGTCGCCTGGACGGCGGCGGTGCCCGATGTGTCCGGCTCGTCCCGTCCGTCGGCGATGGCCCAGAGGGCGGACGCGATCACCAGGACGCCCGCCGCGGCCGCGGCGAGGGCCGGCGCGTGCCCCCGGGCCGCCGGGAGGCGGAGGCGCCGCGTGCCGCCCGGCGCGGGGACGAGCGCCGCGGTCTCGGCGACCCGGGTCGCGATCATCGTGGTGACGGCGTCCGGCAGCGGCGGCTCCCCGCCCTCGACCAGCGCGGAGCAGCGTTCGAGGAAGGCGCCGAGGCCGGGCCGGTCGTCCGGGTCCTTCGCCAGGCCGGCCGCGATCAGCGGGAGCAGGGATTCCGGGACGCCGGCCAGGTCGGGGTCCTCGTTGACGACGCGGTAGCCGAGGGCCTCCATCGGCCCCTCGCCGAACGGCCGCCTGCCGGTGGCGGCGAACGCGAGCACGGCGGCCAGGCAGAACACGTCGCTCGCCCGCCCGACCTCGCGTCCCCGGAACTGCTCGGGCGACATGAACCCGGGGGTGCCGACGATGCTCGTGCGGGTGGTCTGCGAGGTGGCGTCCAGCGCCCGGGCGATGCCGAAGTCGATGATGCGGGGCCCGTCCTGGGCGAGCAGGACGTTGCCGGGCTTGAGGTCCCGGTGGACCACGCCGCGCTCGTGGACGGCCTGCAGCCCTTCGGCGAGCCCCGCGCCGAGGCCCGCCACCGCTTCCGCGGAGAGCGGGCCGTGCTCGCCGACGGCCTCCTGCAGCGACGGCCCGGCGATGTACTCGGTCACGAGCCACGGCGGGTCTGCGTCGGTGCCGGCGTCCACCACCTGCGCGGTGTGCACGCCCCCGACGCGCCGCGCCGCCGCGATCTCCTGGTCGAAGCGCCGCCGGAACTGCGGGTCCCCGGCGAGGTGCGGGTGGATCACCTTGACCGCGACCGGCTTCCCGCCCGGCGACCGGCCCAGGTAGACCCGGCCCA
>NZ_QHJN01000387.1:0-970 GCF_003947565.1 Actinomadura sp. WAC 06369
ATGGTGAATTCTGTCATGTCCCCTTCTGTCCGGTGTGCAGCCGTCGCCGCTCGTTACGCTGGATGCGTCGTTTGTGGGAGGCGCTACCGAAACTACTGGCTGAGCACCCTACCGCGAGATGGCTCTTTCTGACCCTGACCGTAAAAAACCCCCCCGTTGGTGAGTTGAGAGAGACGCTCAAGCAGATGAATCCGGCTTGGGGGCGTTTAACCAAGCGTAACGAATTTGCGCCTGGTCTGTGCGGGCTGCGAAGTACGGAAATCACCTACGGTAATGTACATGGGGGCTGTCCTCCCCACTTTCACGTGGTGCTCTGGGTTCCTTCGTCGTGGTTCAAGCGGGATTACGTGAAGCATGAACGCTGGGTGGAAATCTGGAGCGAGTGCCTGCGGGTGGATTATGCAGCGGGGGCGCACATCAAGCGCGTGCGGCCAAAACGCGGGAGTGTACCGGAAGGAGCAAGCGCTGCAGAGGTGCAACGGGCGGCGCTGGAAGCGGGGGTGATCGAGACACTGAAATACACGGTGAAATCCTCGGAAATTGTGCGCGATCCGGCGTGGTTTCTGGAGCTTGCGCGGCAGACCTACGGGCTGCGGATGATTGCCACAGGAGGACGGTTTCGGGAGATCCTCCAGGTCGAGAAGCCGGAGACGGACGAGGATTTGATTGGTGCGGACATGCCAGCGAAGCCGGACGAGTTCGAGGAGATGGCGTTCTGGCTGGCGTTCGACTGGAGGCGGGACGAGAAACGCTACAAGCGGAATCCCAGAGCAGACAGGCGGAAGGATTGAGCGCGTTTCTGAGGCGCATAGTGGGATGGTGCGGCAGTGGAGGTGAAACGCGCTCAGAAGTGTTCTAACGTGATTTTCAGAAACAGGCAAGGATTTACCCGTTTTTTCGTTTTAAGGCGCTCAGAAGCGTTTTGAGCGCGTTTCTGGCGCTTGATGCTACGCAAACCATCCCCTTGGTC